>NZ_JBIUCZ010000019.1:0-67522 GCF_047975845.1 Sphingomonas mangrovi
CGCGCGCGCCTACAACAACACCCCCAGAAAGTGCCTCGGCTTCCGTACCCCCGCCGAGGCGTTCCAACTGTTGCACTTCGAATGTGAATCCACATGCTGACTTTCGTCAGCATGACGAGATTGGATGGGATCATGCAAAGATCCCGCGAAGGTCGTGGCCCACTTCATCGCCTGCGCCTGCGGCTTGGTGGATCCCGGCATGCGCCGGGATGACGGACGTCGAGCGGGTATCTGACGCCCGAAGAGAAAAGAAGAAGGGCGAGGCGCACTCGGCACCCCGCCCTCCCCGGATCACGCCGCCTGCTTGAGCGCCGCCATGTCGATCACGAAGCGGTACTTCACGTCGCTCTTCACCATCCGCTCGTACGCGGTCTCGATGTCCTGCATGTCGATCATCTCGATGTCGGCGGTCAGGCCGTGCTCGGCGCAGAAGTCGAGCATCTCCTGGGTCTCGGCGATGCCGCCGATCAGCGAGCCGGCGAGCGCGCGGCGGCGGAACACCAGGTTGCCGACCGCGGGCGACGGGTGCGGATCTTCCGGCACGCCGACCAGCGTCATGGTGCCGTCACGCTTCAACAGCGCCAGAAACTGGTCGAGGTCGTGGCTGGCGGCGACCGTGTTCAGGATGAAGTCGAAGCTGCCGGTGTGCTCGGCCATCGCGTCGGCGTCCTTGGACACGATCAGGTCCTTGGCACCCAGCCGCTTGGCGTCCTCGCGCTTGTTGGGCGAGGTGCTGAACACATGGACCTCGGCACCCATTGCCGCCGCGATCTTGACGCCCATGTGGCCGAGACCGCCCAGGCCGACGATGCCGACCTTCTGCCCCGGTCCCACCTTCCAGTGTTTGAGCGGCGAATAGGTGGTGATGCCCGCGCACAGCAGCGGCGCGACCGCGGCGAGATCGTCCGCCCGGTGGCCGACCTTGAGCACGAAGCCCTCGTCGACGACGATGTGGTCGGAATAGCCGCCGAAGGTGTGGCCGCCCAGCACCGGATCGGGGCCGTTGTAGGTGCCGACGAAGCCGGTGCCCTCGCAATACTGCTCCTCGCCTCCGCGGCAGGAGTGGCACTCGCCGCAGCTGTCGACCATGCAGCCGACGCCGGCGATATCGCCGACCTGGAACTTGGTGACGTCGCCGCCGACGGCGGTCACGCGGCCGACGATCTCATGGCCCGGAACGCAGGGGTAGAGCGTCCCTTCCCACTCGCCGCGCGCGGTGTGGAGGTCGGAATGGCAGACGCCGCAGAACAGGATGTCGATCGCGACGTCGCGCGGACCGGGATCGCGACGTTCGAACGAAAAGGGCGCGAGCGGGGTGTCGGGCGACAGCGCGGCAAAGGCGTTGGCGTTGCTGGGCATGGAGGATCCTTGCAGATTCGGAGATTGGGCACACGGAAAGCTACCGCGCGGTAGCGATATGGGTGCGCCGCAGCATCGTTTACACCCGCCGAGGGTGACCAACGCGCGCGACTTGTCTAAAGCAGCCCTGCCACGACATAGACCGCGGCCCCTCCAACCAGAGAAGTGATCCCCATGTCCGCAATGTTCCGCATCACGCTGCCCGACGGTTCCGTCCGCGAGGTAGCGCCGGGGACTACCCCCGCGGACATCGCGCAGGCGATCGGGCCGGGCCTGCGCAAGGCGGCGATCGCCGCACGCGTCGACGGCGAGGTGCGCGACCTGCAGCGCCCGTTCGAGGGCGACGCGCAGCTCGCCCTGCTGACGGGCAAGGACGAGGCCGACGCGCTGGAACTCGCGCGCCACGACTATGCGCACGTGCTGGCCGAAGCGGTGCAGAACCTGTTCCCGGGAACGCAGATCACCTTCGGTCCCGCGACCGAGGACGGCTTCTACTACGACTTCGCCCCCAAGGACCGGCCCTTCACCGAAGAGGACCTGCCGGCGATCGAGGAGGAGATGCGCCGCGTCATCGCCCAAAACGAGCCGCTGATCCGCGAGGTCTGGACCCGCGAGGCGCTGATCGCGCGCTGGCGCGACAAGGGCGAGACGTTCAAGGCCGAATGGGCCGCCGAGCTTTCCGACGACCAGGAGCTGACCGTCTATCGCGCCGGCAAGGCCGAGGACGCCTGGCTCGACATGTGCCGCGGTCCGCACCTGGAATCGACCGGCAAGCTCGATCCGCAGGCGTTCAAGCTCACCCGGGTTTCGGGCGCCTATTGGCGCGGCGACCAGAAGAACGCGATGCTGAGCCGCATCTACGGCACCGGCTGGCTCAACAAGAAGCAGCTTGCCGAGCACCTCACCCGGCTGGAGGAAGCGGCCAAGCGCGACCATCGCAAGATCGGCGCGGAAATGGACCTGTTCCACCTCCAGCCCGAGGCGCAGGGCTCGGTGTTCTGGCACCCCAAGGGCTACCTCATGTGGCGCCAGCTGGAGGCCTATATGCGCCGCCGACTCGATGGGGCGGGGTACGACGAGGTCAAGACGCCGCAGCTGATGGACGCGCGCCAGTGGGAGCAGTCCGGCCACTGGGGCAAGTATCGCGAGAACATGTTCGTCGTGCCCGACGAGGTGCCGAACACCGAGGACGAGGGTGCGGTGATCTCCGGCGACGCCGACCTGATGGCGCTGAAGCCGATGAACTGCCCGGCGCACGTGCTGATCTTCCGCCAGGGGATCAAGTCGTACCGCGACCTGCCCATCCGCATGGCCGAGTTCGGCTGCTGCCACCGCAACGAGCCGCACGGCGCGCTGCACGGCATCATGCGCGTGCGCCAGTTCACCCAGGACGATGCGCACATCTTCGTGCGCGAGGACCAACTGGTGGAGGAAGTGCGCCGTTTCTGCGAGCTGCTCGACAGCGTGTATCGCGACCTGGGTTTCGAGGACTATGCCGTGAAGCTGGCGCTGCGCCCCGAAAAGCGCTTCGGCAGCGATGCGATGTGGGACAAGGCCGAGCACGAGCTGCGCGAGGCGGTGCTCGCCTCCGACCTGCCCGAGGCGATCAAGGCCAACTTCGAGGAGCTGGAGGGCGAAGGCGCCTTCTATGCCCCCAAGCTGGAGTTCCACCTGACCGACGCGATCGGCCGCACCTGGCAGGTCGGCACCATCCAGTCGGACCGGGTGCTGCCCGAGCGGCTGGATGCGAGCTATGTCGGCGAGGACGGCAACCGCCACCGTCCCGTCATGCTCCACCGCGCGATCCTGGGCACGTTCGAGCGCTTCCTGGGCATCCTGATCGAGCATCACGCCGGCCGCTTCCCGCTGTGGCTGGCGCCGGTGCAGGCGGTGGTCGCGACGATCGTGTCGGACGCCGACGGCTATGCGCAGGAAGTCGCCGATAAGCTCAAGGCGGCGGGCCTGCGCGTCGAGACCGACCTTCGCAACGAGAAGATCAACTACAAGGTGCGCGAGCACAGCCTTGCCAAGGTTCCCAACCTGCTGGTGGTGGGCAAGCGCGAGGCGGAGGAAGGCACCGTCGCGCTGCGCCGGCTGGGCAGCCAGGGCCAGCAGATGCTGAGCCTGGACGAGGCGGTGGCGATGCTGGCGGGCGAGGCGGTGGCACCCGACCTTCGCCGCGACTGATCGTCCGGGCGGGGCGCCGAACGGCGTCCCGCCGGTGGCTTTCGGAAGAATTTCGGCCCCTTTCGGGTCGACTTCCGCGCGTCTGAACTTTTCATGGGCGCCTGCGTCCCCTACATAGAGACTCGAACCAACCTGAAGGAGCTACACCTATCCGTCCGCCCATGATGCGCCGTCCGATGGCGCCCCCGCCGATGAACGGCCCGCGTTTCAACGAATTCATCCAGTCGCCCAAGGTCCGCGTGATCGACCAGGACGGCGAGAATCTGGGTGTGATGTACACGCGCGAGGCGATCGAGCAGGCCGCGGAGGTCGGGCTCGACCTGGTCGAGGTGTCGCCCAACGCCGACCCGCCCGTCGCCAAGTTCCTGGACGTCGGCAAGTTCAAGTACGAGGCGCAGAAGAAGGCGAACATCGCCCGCAAGACCCAGAAGACGCAGGAGATCAAGGAGATCAAAATGCGTCCGAACATCGACGATCATGACTATGATACGAAGATGAAGAAGGTCCACGACTTTCTGGGCGAAGGCGACAAGGTCAAGATCACGCTGCGCTTCCGCGGCCGCGAGCTTTCGCACGGCCAGCTGGGCATGCAGCTGCTCCAGCGCGTCCAGCAGGACGTGCTCGAGATCGGCAAGGTCGAAGCCTATCCCCGCATGGAAGGCCGCCAGATGCTGATGGTGCTCGCACCGAAGTAAGCGCGGACTTTCCGGCAAGAACGGCCAAGCGGGCGGCGGTTTCGTCGCCCGTTTTCATTTGGGTATGTGGCCGGGTGGAGCAAGCGGACGCGCCTGCGGAAGGGCACCGCCCTCCTGACGAACCCGCCTGCCACGTCATACCCCCGCCTCGTGCAACGGCCATTCGACGTCAGCAAACTGCGGCTTCAAACTGTTTGAATCGGCACGCGCCACCGGGAAGCCGGGATGAGCGCGCCTGCCGAAGGGGTGGCTACGCGTCTTTTTTGCGACCCCAGCTATCACGCTGTGCGAAGATCTTCTGCATCTCCGCCATGTTCTCGGTACCCCAGCTACATAAGGGCTCTAGCGCCTGGGCGAGGCTCTCGCCGAGGGGCGTCAGCGTATAGTCGACCCGCGGTGGCACCTCCTTATAGTCGTTTCTGCGCAGCACGCCGTCCGTTTCCAGCTCCTTCAACTGCTGGATCAGCACCTTGTCGCTGACATCGCGCACGGCACGCTTGAGCTCGCCGTACCGCGTCGGGCCGCGCAGCAGGAAGTACAGGATGAGCGGCTTCCACTTGCCGGAGATGACCTTCAGCGTGGCGTCGAGCCCGCAGGTGAAACCGGGCGCGACTGCGACACCCTCTTGCGTAGCGGCTTCGGGCGGATCGGACATTTTAGGCACTTACCAAAAGGTGCATACTTGTTGCTAGGTAGGCGGCCGACCAGTTTCGTGCAACCAAGATTTGGAGGCACGTATGAACCGATTGGAAGGCAAGACCGCGATCATCACTGGCGGCGGCACCGGCATTGGCCTGGCGTCCGCGAAACGCTTCATCGAGGAAGGCGCATTCGTCTACATCTTCGGCCGCCGGCAGGAGAAACTGGCTGCCGCGGTGGCTGCGCTTGGCGGCAATGCCCGCGCAGTGGCGGGATCGGTGACGAACGCCGGCGATCTCGACCGGCTGTTCGATACCGTGGAGCAGGAGCGCGGCACGCTCGACATCCTGTTCGCCAATGCCGGGACCGGCGCGCTGGTGCCGCTGAGCGACATCTCGCCCGAACATTATGACGAGACCTTCGACATCAATGTGAAGGGCACGATCTTCACAGTGCAGAAGGGCCTGAAGCTCATGGGCAAAGGGGGTTCGATCATCCTCACCGGCTCGACCACGGGGGTGATGGGAACGCCTGCTTTCAGCATGTACAGCGCGTCGAAAGCGGCTGTTCGCAACCTCGCGCGCAGCTGGGCGCAGGATCTGCGCGGTACCGGCATCCGGGTGAATGTCCTGTCGCCGGGGCCGACGCTGACCGAACTCGCGGCCGAGGTCGTGGGTCGAGACGCGATGATCGAGATGGGGGCGACTACCCCGATCGGTCATGTCGGCGAGCCATCCGAAGTCGCGGCGGCGGTCGCGTTTCTCGCCTCGTCGGACAGCAGCTTCATGACCGGAAGCGAGTTGTTTACCGATGGCGGCTTCGCCCAGGTCTGAACGATCTCGCCGGGGGGCGCCCCTGCCCGCTGCCCCCCGGCGGGCGGGCGCGACGCCCTCATGTCCGGCCGGGTCCGCCTGAGCTGAAGGCGTCGCGCTCCATGCCTCGGTCTGGCCTGACGCGCGCTCCCTACGCCGCCGCCTCCGCCGCTCCCCCCGCCGCCTCCAGCAGCCGTGCCTCGAGTGCGCGGAGGCGGGCGGTGCCGGTGATGCGGTCGCCGGTCAGGTCGGTGAGGTAGAAGGTGTCGACCGCGCGCTCGCCGAAGGTGGCGACGTGCGCCGAATGGATCGTGACCTTCGACTGGAACAGCGCATGCGCGAGATGGTGGAGCAGCGCCGGACGGTCGCGCGCGTTGACCTCGACGACGGTGAATCGGTTCGAGGCCTGGTTGTCGATCAGCACGTTGGGGGTGATGGAGAAGGCACCGGCGCGCGGGTGCGGCAGCGGCTTGGCGGAGAGGCGTTCGGTCAGGCGCGCGCGGTTGGCGAGCGCGTCGGCGATGCCGGTGCGCAGCCGCTCGAGCTGCGCATCGTCGTCGAAGCGGCCGCCTTGCGGGTTCTGGACGAGGAAATTGTCGAGTGCCATGCCCGCGCGCGTGGTGTGAATGCGCGCGTCGATGATGTTGCCGCCCGCCGCATGGATCGCGCCGGCGATGCGATAGAACAGCCCGGGATGGTCGGCGGCGTGCACCGTCACCAGCGTCGCGTCGCGCTCGGGATCTGCGACCGTGTCGATCGCCAGCGGCGCGCCGCCCGCCCCGTCCACCAGCTGCGCGTTGCGCTCCAGAACGTCGCACGGCTCGGCCACCCAATAGGCTTCGGGCAGCTGGTCGACGAGGGCCGTCATCCGCTCGGGCGACCAGCCGAGCGCTTCCTGGAGCCGCTCCTGCTTGGCGGCGATCCGCTCGCCGCGGCCGCGCTGCTTGTGGCCCAGCCGCAGCACTTCCTCCGCCGAATCGAACAGCGTCGAGAGCAGCTGCCGCTTCCAGCCGTTCCAGATGCCCGGCCCCACCGCGCGGATATCGACGATGGTCAGCACCAGCAGCATGCGCAGCCGTTGCGGGCTCTGCACCATCTCGGCGAAGTCGAGGATCGTCTTGAAGTCCGACAGGTCGCGCTTGAACGCGGTCGCCGACATCAGCAGGTGGTGGCGCACCAGCCAGGCGACGGTATCGGTCTCGGCCGCGGTCAGCCCGAAGCGCGGCCCGAGCCGCTCGGCGACGGCGGCGCCCAGGATCGAATGGTCGCCGTCGCGCCCCTTGGCGATGTCGTGCAGGAACACGGCGACGTAGAGCGCGCGTCGCTGGACGATGCCCGGGAACAGCGCGGTCGAGAGCGGATGGTCCTGCGCCAGATCGCCGCGCTCGATGCCGTTGAGCAGCCCGATCGCACGGACGGTGTGCTCGTCCACCGTATAATGGTGGTACATGTCGAACTGCATCTGCGCGACGACGCGGCCGAAGTCGGGCACCAGCCGGCCGAGCACCCCCGCCTCGCTCATCCAGCGCAGCACCTTCTCCGGCGTCCGCGGGGAGGTCAGCACGTCGAGGAACAGCGCATTGGCACGCGGATCGCGGCGGTGATCGGTGATGAGGTGCGCGTCGCGCGCGACGACGCGCAGCGCCAGCGGGTGGATCTCGACGTCGTGAAGATCGGCGAGCGCGAAGATCTCCACCAGCCGGATCGGATCCTCGACGAAGAAGCGGTCGCTGGGCAGCGCCAGTCGCCCGCGATCGAGCATGAAGCCGTGGAGCTTGCTCGGCCGGCGGCGCAGCCGCGGCAGCCCGAAGCGCCGCCCGCGCGCGGCGAAGGTCTCGTCAAGATGCGCGAGGAACAGCCCGCTGAGATAGCCGACGCGCTTCGCCTGCAGGAAATAGAACTGCATGAAGCGCTCGACCTTCGACTTGCCGGGGCGGTCGGCGTAGCGCATCCGCTCGGCTATCTCGCGCTGGACGTCGAAGGTCAGCCGCTCCTCGGCGCGGCCGGCGATCAGGTGGAGGTGACACCGCACCGCCCACAGGAAATTCTCGGCGCGCTGGAACTGGCGATATTCCTGGCGCGTGAACAGCCCGCGCTCGACCAGCTCAGCGGCGCGGCGCACGCCATAGGCGAACTTGCCGATCCAGAAGAGCGCGTGGAGGTCGCGAAGCCCGCCCTTGCCCTCCTTGACGTTGGGTTCGACGACGTAGCGGCTGTCGCCCATCTTGACGTGGCGCGCCTCGCGCTCGGCGAGTTTCTCGGCGACGAACTGGCGGGCGCCGTCGGCCTGCACCTCGGCCATGAAGCGCGCCGCCGCCTCGTCGTAGAGCGCGGCGTCGCCCCACAGGAAACGCCCCTCCAGCAGCGCGGTGCGCACCGTATGGTCTGCCCGCGCCTGGCGGATCATCTCGTCGAGCGAACGGGACGAATGGCCGACCTTCAGCCCGATGTCCCACAAGGCGTAGAGCACGGATTCGATGACCTGCTCGCACCACGGCGTCTGCTTCCACGGCGTGAGGAAGCCGATGTCGACGTCCGAGAAGGGCGCCATCTCGCCGCGCCCGTAGCCGCCGACCGCGACCATCGCCATGCGCTCGGCAGCGGTCGGGTTGGCGTTGGGATGCAGCCGGGTGACGACGAAATCGAGCAGCAGCTGCAGGATGCGGTCGGTCAGGTACGCCCCGGCCGCTGCGGTCTGGAGCCCCTGAGTCGGTTTCTCGAAGAAGCGGCGCGCGATCTCCGCGCGGCCGCGGTCGAGCGCGTCGCGCAGCAGCGCGCTGGCGGCACGGCGCAGCGCACCGGTGTCGGGGGCATCGAGCGCGGCGAGCCGCTCCGCCACCACCGCACGATCGACGATCGCGCGACGGTTGGAGAGGTGCTCGAACCGCGGCAGGTTGAGCGCGCTGGGCGCACCCGGAGTCATCGGAACGGTGCCCCCGATGCGGATCAGGCCTCTGGCTTCTTGGCGACGCCGACCAGCGCCGGGCGGAGCAGCCGATCCTTGATCATGTAGCCGGTCTGGATTTCCTGCACGATCGTGCCGGGCTCGGCCTCGGCATGCGGCACTTCCAGCATCGCCTGGTGGCGGTTGGGGTCGAGCGTCTCGCCCTCGGCAACGATGCGCGAGATGCCGTGGCGGGCGAACACGCTGTCGAGCTCGCGACCGGTGGCCTCCAGGCCGGTGACCAGCCCCTTCATCTTCTCGTCCTCGCGCAGCTCGGCGGGGATCGCCGACAGCGCGCGCGAGAGATTGTCGGCGACCGACAGGATGTCGCGGGCGAAGCCGGTCGCGGCATAGGCGCGCGCGTCGCCGACTTCCTTCTCGGCGCGACGGCGGACGTTCTGGATGTCCGCACGCGCATAGAGCAGCTGCGCCTTGGTCTCGGCGAGCTCGGCCTCCAGCTCGGTGCTACGATCGTGCTCGGCCACTTCGGGCGCTTCCTGCGCGGTTTCCTCGCGCAGGTCTTCGGCGGTGTCGTTCGGCGTATTCTCTTGCTCGGTCATTCTCTCTCTCGGGCATCAGGCCAGCAGACGCGCCAGCGTCGTGGCAGTGAAGTCCACCATGGGCACGACTCGCGCGTAGTTCAACCGCACAGGGCCGATCACCCCCACCACGCCGACCACGCGGCCGTCGAGCGCGCGCACCGGTTTCGCGATCACGGAAGAGCCGGACAGCGCGAACAGCTTGTTCTCCGAACCGATGAAGATGCGCGCCGCGTCGCCCTCGCTCGCCGAGGCGAGCAGGCGGGCGATCTCCTCCTTGCCCTCCAGCTCCTCGAGCAGCTGGCGGACGCGATCGAGGTCGGCGGTGGCGGCGGGGTCGAGCAGCCGCGCCTGGCCGCGCACGATCAGCACCGGGCGGCGATCGCCGTCCTCGCTCCACAGCGCGAGGCCGCGCGACACCAGGGTGCGCGCCGCCTCGTCGAGCGCCGCGCGCTCGGCGCGGATCTCGTGCTCGATGCCGACGCGCGCCTCGGCCAGCGTCTGGCCGCTCAACCGTGCGGTGAGATAGTTGGACGCCTCGACCAGTGCCGAAGGAGTCATGCCCGGCGGCAGCTCGACGACGCGATTCTCGATCGAGCCGTCGGAGCCGACCAGCACGGCGAGCGCGCGATCGTGGCCGAGCGGGGCGAAGTGGAACTGGCGCATCACCACGTCGCGCTTGGGCACCATCACCATGCCCGCGCATGCCGACAGGCCGGACAGCGCGGCGGTGGTGCCGGCCAGCGCCTGTTCGATCGGACCGACGGTGCCCACCTGCGCCTCGATCGCGGCGCGTTCCTGCGCCGAGGGCTCCATCGCGTGCATCATGCCGTCGACGAACAGCCGCAGCCCCTGGTCGGTCGGCATCCGCCCGGCGCTCGTATGCGGCGCGGCGAGCAGCCCCGCCTCCTCCAGATCCTGCATCACGGTGCGGATCGACGCGGACGACAGGTTGAGGCCGGAGAGCTGCGCGATGGTGCGCGACCCCACGGGCATGCCGGAATCGAGATAGGATTCGACCACCAGGCGAAACACGTCGCGCGCGCGGTCGGTCAGCTCGGTGATCGGCGGGGTCATGGGCGTCATGTAGGGGCTGCCGCGCGACGGCTCCAGACGCGAATTGGCGCGCGGAGCCATGCCCTCCTCTTCGTACCCCGGCGGAGGCCGGGGGCCAGTTGGAAAGGTCCCTGAAAGGGACAGCGCCCCTCGCCCAAGACGCCGCAACTGGACCCCGGCCTTCGCCGGGGCACGAAGAAGAGACGGGCGCAGCGGCCCGCGCTTCAGCGTGGAGCGGAGCCTGCCTCAGCGTCCCGCGGCGCGCTCGCCGATGAACGCCCCGATCGGCAGCAGCTCGGGTGCGGTGCGCACCGCCGTGCGCATGTCCTGCCCCTCGCCCATCGCGCAGCCGTAATAATAATAGAGGTGGTGCGTTCCCTCGGCCCCGTCCGACCAGGTGACGTCGGCCGACGGCATGTCGGTGGCTGGATTGGGACACAGCGCCGAGCCGGGCTCGTAGCGCTGCTCGCCCTGCGCCGGGCGATAGGGCGCGAGCCGGTCGGCGAAGGCGCGATATTGCGCCGGTGTCAGCGTGAAATCGCGGCTGCCGGTGACGGCGGTGAACTGCTTGCCCTCGAAGCTGCCGGTGCCGTCGGGCCGCACCGTCACGCTGTAGACCGGGCAGGTGCCGAAGCAGCGGCCGGTCTCGTAGCGGATCGTCTCGCCCGCCATCGCCGCCTCGCTGCCCGCCGACGCGGTGCCGCCGCCGTTGGGGGTGCATGCCGCCAGCGCCAGTGCGGCGCCTGCCATCGTCATCAACCGGATCAAGCTGTATCTCCCTCTTGTCCTCGGACTGGCGGAACGCCCGTCGCCGGTCTAGGTGCCCGCAAAGATCTTGCAGGAGACTGAATTCATGCGCCCATCCGGCCGCGCCCCCGACGAGATGCGCACCATCTCGATCCAGCCCAAC
Organism: Sphingomonas mangrovi; assembly: GCF_047975845.1. NCBI lineage: Bacteria > Pseudomonadati > Pseudomonadota > Alphaproteobacteria > Sphingomonadales > Sphingomonadaceae > Sphingomonas > Sphingomonas mangrovi. Next base: position 11,142 of record NZ_JBIUCZ010000019.1, read on the forward strand.
TTCACCCGCCACGCCGAAGGATCGGTGCTGGTCGCCTTCGGCGAGACCAAGGTGCTGGTCACCGCCTCGGTCGAGGAGCGCGTGCCGCCGTTCCTGCGCGGCAAGGGCGAAGGCTGGGTGACGGCGGAGTACGGCATGCTGCCGCGCGCCACCCACACCCGCGGCAGCCGTGAGGCCGCCAAGGGCAAGCAGTCCGGCCGCACGCAGGAAATCCAGCGGCTGATTGGCCGCTCCCTGCGCGCCGTCTGCGACCTCAAGGCGCTGGGCGAGCGCCAGATCACGATCGACTGCGACGTGATCCAAGCCGACGGCGGCACCCGCACCGCCTCGATCTCCGGCGCCTGGGTGGCGCTGCGCATCGCGGTGGACGGGCTGATCGCGGCGGGCAAGCTCGCCAACGACCCGATCAGCCGCCAGGTCGCGGCGGTCAGCTGCGGCATCTACGAAGGCACGCCGGTGCTCGACCTCGACTACCCCGAGGATTCGGCCGCCGACGCCGACGCGAACTTCGTGCTGACCAGCGACGGCAACATCGCCGAGGTGCAGGCGACCGCCGAGGGTGCCTGCTACGAGGAGGAAGCGCTGCTCCGCCTGCTGCGCCTCGCCCGCATCGGCTGCGGCGAGATCTTCGCTGCCCAGCTGAAGGCCGCCGGCCGGTGAGCGGCGAAGGCCTGGAGCCCCAGGCGATCCGCAAGCTCGCTCCCGGCAAGCTGGTGATCGCCAGCCACAACCCCGGCAAGGTGCGCGAAATCGCCGAGCTGCTCGGCCCCTATGGCATCGAGCCGATCTCGGCGGGCGCGCTCGACCTCCCCGAGCCCGAGGAGACCGGCACGACCTTTGTCGCCAATGCCGAGCTGAAGGCGCGCCAGGCGGCCGACCTGTCGGGGATGCCGGCGCTGGCCGACGACAGCGGGCTGTGCGTCGAGGCGCTCGGCGGCGAGCCGGGCATCTTCTCCGCGCGCTGGGGCGGCGAGGGCAAGGACTTCGACCTGGCGATGCGGCTGGTCGAGGAACGGCTGGCGACGCTGGGTCCGGACGTCAGCCGCGACGCGCATTTCGTCTGCGCGCTCGCGCTCGCCTGGCCCGACGGCCATGTCGAGTGGTTCGAGGGGCGCGTCGACGGCACGCTGGTGTGGCCGCCGCGCGGCGACCGCGGCTTCGGCTACGACCCGATGTTCGTCGCCAACGGCATGGACGAGAGCTTCGGCGAGATCGATCCGCAGCAGAAGCACGCGATGAGCCACCGCGCCGACGCGTTCCGCCAGTTGGTGGCGGCGGTTCTCTGACCCTCGACGGCGGTCGCTTGCAGGCGCGGCGACCGCCGCCTAGGCTCCGCGTGATCTCACAGGAGCGCACGATCATGGTCCGGCACCTCCGCTAAGGCGGACATTCGCGACATCCGCTTGTGCTCCCGCGAAGGCGGGAGCCCAGGGCGCCAAGCACTGCCGTTGCGCTGCTTGGCCCTGGGTCCCCGCTTCCGCGGGGACACGGCCATGAGTGTCCCGCAGGTTTCGCCTTGGCGCACCCGCCCGCGAACCCCACCGGACCAGAGGATCGAACATGCCCAGACTGCAGGGAAAGACGTGCGTCGTCACCGGCGCCGCACGCGGCATCGGCCGCGCCATCACCGAAGCCTTTCACACCGAAGGCGCCACCGTTTGCGTCACCGACCAGGACGCCGCAACCGGCGCCGCCACTGCTGCGGCGATCGGCTGCGCCTTTTTGCCCCTCGACGTCGCCAGCGAGGCGGATTGGGCGCGGCTCGCCGAGGAAGTCCCCACCGCCGACGTCGTGGTCAACAACGCCGGCATCACGGGCTTCGAGGAGGATGCCGGCCCGCACGATCCCGAGCATTGCACGCTCGACCGCTGGCGCGCGGTGCACCGGGTCAACCTCGACGGCACCTTCCTCGGCTGCCGCTACGCGATCGGCGCGATGAAGGCGCGCGACACCGGCTCGATCATCAACGTCTCGTCGCGCTCGGGACTGGTCGGCATCCCGCTCGCTGCCGGCTATGCGTCGTCGAAGGCGGCGATCCGCAACCACAGCAAGACGGTGGCGCTCTATTGCGCGCAGCAGGGCTGGTCGATCCGCTGCAACTCGATCCACCCCGCCGCGGTGCTCACCCCGATGTGGGAGCCGATGCTCGGCGCCGGTCCCGATCGCGACGCGCGCATGGCCGCGCTGGTCGCCGACACACCGCTGCGCCGCTTCGGCACGCCGCAGGAAGTCGCTGCGCTGGCGGTGCTGCTTGCCTCCGACGAGGCAGGGTACATCACCGGGTCCGAACTCAGCATCGACGGCGGGCTACTCGCGGGATCGGCGGCCGCACCCGGGTGATCCCGTGCCGCCCTGCGGCGACAGGAGGATCACTCGATTCCCTGCCGCTCGCCTATCGCGCCTGGGGCGCGGCCGCAGAGGCATTGGCCGGCAGGCCGCCCATCTCGGACACCAGCTTGGTGTACGCGTCGAGGTAGGCGAGCACGATCACTTGGCCGATCGCGGTGTTCGAATAGCCGCTGGCGCCTACTGCTGCGAAGCCGTCCCACCAGCTACCCGCGCCACTGCCCGCGAACGAGATGTCGGATTTGCGGTAATAGCCCTCCGCCATCGCCTGCTCCTCGGTCGTCCGCGAATTGACGAGACTGAGCGTGACGTTGGCTTCTTTCTTGTTGATGCTGACATTGCCCGCGGCGCGGCCGAAGCCGCCGAGCCGGTTGCCGAGCAGTCCGCCGATCGCTCCGCCGATGTTGTTCCCGCCCGAGCGCTTGTTGCCGGTGACGATGTCGGGCTGGAGGAAATAGTCCGCGGCACGGACCTGCCCCTTGCCCAGGTTGGCGTTGGCCTGGAGTTCGCCGTCGTCGGCCAGCGCCCGCTCCATGTTCCGGCTCGCCATCGACCGGCCGCGATTGACGATGGTGAAGCATCCGGAGCGCTGGACGAAGATCCTGAGGATCGCTTCGGGGCTGCCGAGGTTGAACTCGCGCCACCACGGCGTGTCGGGTTCAACGATCGCGACGCTGCCGAGATTGCGGGTGCAGCGCGGGATGTCCGCCTGCCCCTGCGCCTGTGCCTTGCGCCCCGACGACTGTGCCATCGCCGGCTCCGCGACCAGCGCCGCGAGCATGGTGAGACCTGCGACGATCGAACCGGATTTCATCTAAAGCCCTCCCGTTGTTTCCGCCATCCTGCCACAGGGCAGAGTAAGAAGGGAAGTCCGAGGGCGAATCTTATCCCACCGGGCCGAAGACAAGATTTGAATCTACGAGTTTACTTCGCGCGCCAGTGCACAAATCACTGATTCTTCAAAACTAATCCTCGCAGGACCTTCGGTCTGCGTCGGCCGGCTCAGCACGCGACGATCCGGTACGGACCTGCGAACGCGAGTCGCGGCTCAATACACCCGCTCGCCCATCAGATTGCCCGGCGGATCGTAGCGGCAGACCAGAAAATCGTCGCGTCGATTGCTCGCGAGTGCGCAGCCGTAGCGCAGCGTCCGCCGCGACACGATCTGCCCGTAATGCGCCACATCCTGCCATCGGCCGGTGCGCGAGAAATTGGGCACCGGCCGATGGAGATACTCGCGCCTCTCGGCCACCCAATGGCCGATCATCTCGTCGTAACGGTAAGCCCCGCGCGTGCCGGTCCACAGATTCTCGCCGACGCGGTGCAGCGCCTGCGACTCGGGCGAATGTGCGAACCGGCCGGTCTTCGCCAGCGTCTGCGCATAGGCGCGCGCGCCGGCGGCAAGTTCGTCCGACCAGACGAGCGGCGGCAGCCCGACGGCGGCGCGCGCGGCGTCGTGCCCCTGCCGCATCGCCTGGCGCAGCAGCGCCGGGCCGCGCGGGGCCGTCCCGCCGAACGCACGCGGCTCGACCACGCGCTCCGCCCCTTCGGGCGACGAACAGGCGGCGAGCGCTGCGAGCGCCAACACCGCGAACCTTTGCCTCCATCGCATCGGCGCCATATGGGGCGGCGATGCCCGCGGAACACCCCTCCCCCGGAGCGCCGCTGGCGCTCTACGTCCACTGGCCGTTCTGCGTCTCCAAATGCCCCTATTGCGACTTCAACAGCCACGTCCGCGAATCGGTCGACCAGCAGGCGTGGCGCGACGCGCTGCTCGCCGACCTCGCCTATGAGGCGGCACGACTGCCCGGGCGGCGGCTCGCCTCGATCTTCTTCGGCGGCGGCACGCCCTCGCTGATGCCGCCGGCGACCGTGGCCGCGCTGATCGAGGCGGCGACCGGCCATTGGCCGGCCGAGCCGGAGGTCGAGATCACGCTAGAGGCAAATCCCTCGTCGGTGGAGGCGGCGCGCTTCGCCGACCTCGCCGCCGCCGGGGTCAACCGCGTGTCGCTGGGGCTGCAGGCGCTCGACGATGCGGCGCTCCGCTTCCTGGGCCGTGCGCACGGCGTCGACGAGGGGCTGGCAGCACTGGCGACCGCGCAGCGCGCCTTCGGGCGGGTGAGCTTCGACCTGATATACGCACGTCCCGGCCAGAGCTTGGCGCAATGGGAGGCGGAACTCGACCGGGCGCTGGGGTTCGGCACCGAGCATCTTTCGCTCTACCAGCTGACGATCGAGCCCGGCACGCGCTTCGCGACGCTCGCCGCGAAGGGAGCGCTGACGCTACCCGACGAGGACTTGGCCGCCGACCTGTGGGAAACCACCCAGGCGCGCACCGCCGCTGCCGGGCTGCCGCTCTACGAGGTGTCGAACCACGCGCGCCCGGGCGCGGAGAGCCGTCACAACCTGACCTATTGGCGCTACCGCGACTATGCGGGCGTTGGCCCCGGAGCGCATGGGCGGCGGGACGGCATTGCGACCTTCCGCCGCAAGAAGCCGGAGAACTGGCTCGCCGCCGTGGACCGCAACGGCCACGGTGCCGAGAGCGAGGTCGCGCTCACGCCCACCGAACGCGTCACCGAGGCGCTGGTGATGGGCCTGCGGATGCGCGAGGGCATCGACCTCGCGCGGGTCGCCAGCTTGGGGGCGACCACGATCGACGCGGTGGTGGATCTGGCTGCCGTCGACCGGCTGGCGGTGCAAGGCCTGGTCACCCGCGAAGACACCCGGCTGGCGCTGACGCCCGCGGGGATGCCGCTGCTGGACGCGGTGCTGCGGGAAGTGGCGCGGGGATAGCTCCTGTAACCCGGCGCAGGCCGGGGCCCAGTTGGGAAGGCCGTGGAGAGGGTCGACGCCCTTCGATGCGCATCGCACCTGGGCCCCGGCCTTCGCCGGGGTACAGATTGGGGTTTTCGGCCGTCGTCTAATCGAAGGCGCGCGGTGCAGGCGAGACCGTCACCGTGGCGCCGCCGCGGACCTCCTGCACCTCCAGCGCGCGCTCGGCGATGCCGTCGCGGCCGAAGCGGAAGGCGCCGTCGAGCCCGGCGAAGCCGGTGCTCTCGGTCAGCTTGCTTTCCGGGAAGCGCTCGCCGACCTTCCAGTCGCGGGCGATGCGGATGGTGAGCAGTACCGAATCATAGCCCAGGCTCGACAGCCGGTAGGGCGCATTGCCGAAACGGGTGCGGTACTTGGCGGCGTACTGGCGATAGAGCCCGTCCGAGACGCTGGCGAACCAGGCGCCGTTGAGCGCCGCGTTGCCGCCGACCGCCGAGTCGGTGTTCCACAGCTCGGTGCCGAGCACGCGGGCGGTCGCGGCGTCGCGGCGCAGCACCGGCACCGCGGTCGCGGCCGTGCCCGCGCTGTCGGCGATCAGCACCGCCTGATAGGGCGAGTTCTTGGGCAGGCGGGTGACCGCCGCCGCGATCCCGCCATTGCCGCGGTTGTAGGTCTGGAGCGACACCACCTGGCCGCCGGCGCTTTCCACCGCGCGCAGGAAGGCGGTGGAGGCGCGCTGGCCGTAGACGCCGGTCGGCACCAGCCCGGCGAAGCTGGTGATGCCGGTCTGCTTGGCATAATCGACCACGCGGGTGATCGACTGCGACGGCGAATAGCCCATCACATAGGCGCCGTTGCCCGCGGCGCTGGCGTCGTTCGAATAGCTGAGCACCGGCACGCCGGCGCGCTTGGCGATCGGCGCGACCGCACGCACGTCTTCGGACAGCAGCGGGCCGAGGATCAGCCGGTTGCCGTCGGCCAGCGCGCGCTGCGCGGCGGCGGCAGCACCGGTCGCGGTGTCGTAGGTGGTGATGCGCACCTGCTCGCTACGCGAGTCGAGCAGCGCGAGCTGGGTCGCGTTGGCGATGCTCTGGCCGACGCCGGCGTTGGGCCCGCTCAGCGGCACCAGCAGCGCGACGCGGTGGCGCTGGGTGTCCTCGGGAATGCCCGGCTGCACGGGTTCGGGACGGGTGCCCGGGGTCGGCTGCTGCTTGGGCGGCGGCGGCACCCGATCAGGCACGCCGCGCGGCACCAGCGTCTGACAGCCCGCCAGCAGCATCGCTCCCGCGACGACCGACGTGCGGATCAGCCGACGCATCCATTGCGGTCCGGTTGCCGCCTCTGCCATGACATTCCCCCTGATGAACGCACCACTATCCCCCGGCCTGTACATCGTCGCGACCCCGATCGGCAATCTCGGCGACCTCTCCCCTCGCGCGGCAGCGGTGCTGGCCGCCGCCGACGTGATCGCGGTGGAGGACAGCCGCGTCACCGCTGGCCTGCTCCGCCACATCGGCACTAGGCGGCCGATGGTGCCCTATCACGACCATAATGCCGAAGGGGTCCGGCCCGGGCTGGTCGCGCGCATGGGGCACGAGGCGGTGGCGCTGGTGTCCGACGCGGGCACGCCGCTGATCTCCGATCCCGGCTACAAGCTGGTGCGCGACGCGCGTGCGGCGGGGCATCTGGTGGTGACGGTGCCGGGGCCGTGCGCAGCGATCTCGGCGCTGACGCTCGCCGGGCTGCCCACCGACCGGTTCTTCTATCTGGGCTTCCTGCCGCCCAAGCAGCACGCCCGCGCCGAGGCGATCGCCGAGATCGCCGCCGTACGCGCGACGCTGGTGCTCTACGAAAGCGGCCCCCGACTGGCGGCAACGCTGGGCGCATTGGCCGAGGGACTCGGTGACCGCGAGGCGGCGGTGGCGCGCGAGATCACCAAGAAGTTTGAGGAATGCGTGACGGGCACGCTGTCCCAGCTCGCCGAGCGCTATGCCGAGGCACCGCCCAAGGGCGAAATCGTGATCGTCGTCGCGCCGCCGGGCGAAGCACCGCCCGCCGACGCCGACACGGCCGATGCGGCGCTGGCCGAGGCGCTCACCCGCTTGCCCGTCTCCAAGGCGGCAGGTGAGGTCGCCAAGAAGCTCGGCCTGGACCGCAAGGAGCTCTACGCGCGGGCGATGGAGCTGAAGGGGCAATGAGGGACCGCCGCGCGGCCGAGGCGCAGGGCCGCGCGGGCGAGCGCTGGGCGGCGTGGTATCTGCGGCTGAAGGGCTGGCGAATCCTCGACCGGCGGGTGCGCACGCGCTTGGGCGAGGTCGACCTTATCGCGCGGCGCGGATCAATCGTGGCGTTCGTGGAGGTGAAGGCGCGCGGGAGTGCGGCGGCGCTGGACCTCGCCATCGACGAGCGCCGGCTGCGCCGGGTGGCGGCCGCGGCGGAGATGCTGATGCCCCGCTATGCCGGGCCGGGCGACGACATCCGCATCGACGTGGTGCTGGTCGCGCGCGGGGTGCCGGTGCGGCATATCGAGAATGCGTGGATCGGGTGAGCGAAACCGGGACGGCCGCTCCATCCCCCCACCCGCAGCCCCCACCGTTCGCCTCGAGTAGCCGTCGAGCTTGTCGAGACGGCGTATCGAGAGGTCGGCGCGCGCGGCTCTCTCGATACGGGCTCTCGACAAGCTCGATCCCTACTCGAGACGAACGGGTTCTGGAGAATATCAGGCCGGTCCGGACGACCAGCCCGCCCCTCCAACGCGTGACATTCCCCGCCCCCGCGCCTACCTCCCGCGGGCAACCAGGAGTGCCCGCATGCCGCTGACCGTCGCCGTCCAGATGGATCCGCTCGATTCGATCAACATCGCCGGCGATTCGAGCTTCGCGCTGATGCTGTCGGCGCAGGAACGCGGCCATCGGCTGTTCCACTATGCGGCGGAGGACCTGAACTACGAAGCCGGCCGCGTGTGGACGCGCGCGCATCCGGTGACGGTGCAGCGGGTCGAGGGTAACCACTTCGCGTTCGGCGATCCGGTGAAGCTCGATCTGGGCGACGAGGCCGACGTGGTGCTGATGCGCCAGGACCCGCCGTTCGACCTGGGCTACATCACCGCGACCCATCTGCTGGAGCGGATCGCCGACCGGACGCTGGTGGTGAACGACCCGGCGCAGGTGCGCAACGCACCCGAAAAGCTGTGGGTGCTCGACTATGCCCACTTCATGCCGCCAACGCTCATCACGCGATCGGTCGAGGAAGCGCGCCTCTTCCTCGCCGAGCATCGCTCGATCGTCGTGAAGCCGCTCCACGGTAACGGCGGCAAGGCGATCTTCAAGATCGACGCCGACGGCCAGAACCTTTCGTCGCTGATCGAGGTGTTCAACACCGCCTATCGCGAGCCGCACATGGTGCAGGCGTTCCTTCCCGAGATCGTGGAAGGCGACAAGCGCATCGTGCTGGTCGACGGCGAGGTGGCGGGCGCGATCAACCGCATGCCGGGCGAGGGCGAGATCCGGTCGAACCTGGCGGTCGGCGGATCGGCGGCGAAGACCGAACTGACGGAGCGCGAGCGCGAAATCTGTGCCGAGCTCGGACCGGAGCTCAAGCGGCGCGGGCTGCTGTTCGTCGGCATAGACGTGATCGGCGGCAAGTGGCTGACCGAGATCAACGTCACCTCCCCCACCGGCATCGTCGCGATCGACCGCTTCAACGGCACCGACAGCGCGGGCATGATCTGGGATGCGATCGAACGCCGCGTCGCCGCGCGCAGCTGAACCCACCGAATCGCCGCGTCGCGCGTTGGACAGGCAATGACCGACTTCATCCTCGATGCGATCGCCTGGGGCGGTTATTTCGGCATCGCCCTGCTGATGGCGCTCGAAAACGTCGTGCCGCCCGTTCCCTCGGAAGTGATCATGGGGCTGGGCGGCATGGCGGTCGCGCGCGGCACCATGGCGATGGTGCCGCTGGTGTTCTGGGGCACGGTCGGCTCGGTCGCGGGCAACTACTTCTGGTATGCGGTCGGCCGGCACTTCGGCTATCAGGGGCTCCGCCCCTTCGTGCGCCGCTGGGGCCGCTGGCTGACGCTGGAGTGGGAAGACGTAGAGAAGCTCCAGCGCTTCTTCCACGCGCGCGGCGGCTGGGTGGTGTTTGTGTTCCGCTTCATGCCCACCTTCCGGACGATGGTGTCGCTGCCCGCCGGCATGGCGTGCATGCCGCACTGGCGATTCGCGCTGGCGACCTTCGCGGGCAGCGCGATCTGGAACACGGTGCTCGGCTGGGCGGGGCTGTACTTCGGCTCCAACTTCCGCGAGCTTGATCGCTACGTCGGGCCGGTAACGATCGCCCTGGGCGTGCTGATCGCGCTAGGCTACGTCTATCGCGTCGTGACGTGGAAGCCGCGGGCGGAGCGGTAGGTCGGGGGCAGGCTTCCGTACCTCGTCATCCTGACGAAGCACAGAAAGCGTCGGTCCGTGGTCCTGAGCTCCTGCCTGCGCAGGAGCCCGGAACCCGCACGCATCACGCCCGCGGATGGGCGTTGCGGTAGACGTCGAGCAGATACGCCGCATCGACCGCGGTGTAGACCTGGGTCGAACTGAGGCTCGCATGGCCGAGCAGTTCCTGCAGCGCGCGCAGGTCGGCGCCGCGGCCGAGCAGGTGGGTGGCGAAGCTGTGGCGCAGCGCATGCGGCGTGGTGCGGTCGCCCAGCCCCAGCCGGACACGGGCGGCGCGTACCGATCGGCGGACGACGCCCGCCGCCAGCGGGCCTCCTTTGGCGCCGCGGAACAGCTCGGCATCGCGCGCGGTGCCCCAGGGGTTGAGCCGGACGTAGGACTCGATCGCCTCGCGCACCGGCGGCAGCAGCGGCACCATCCGCGTCTTGGCGCGCTTGCCGGTGACCGCGATCGTCTCGCCCAGCGGCAGCACCGCGCCGGTCAGCCCCAGCGCCTCGCCGATGCGCAGGCCGGCGCCGTAGAGCAGCAGCAGCACCGCCCAGTCGCGCGCGGCGATCCACGGCGCGGCCGCCTCCTCCGACACGTCCTCCGCCAGCGCGATCGCCTCGTCCGGGGAGATCGGCCGCGGCACGCCCTTCTTCACGCGCGGTCCCTTCACCCGCGGCAGCGACGCGCCCTCGCCCCCCACCCAGGCGAGGAAGCCGCGCACCGCCGACAGCTCGCGCGCGGCCGAGGCGTTGCCGAGTCCTTCGCTGCGGCGATGCGCGAGGAAGGCGCGCAGATCGGCGGCACTCAGCGCCCTCAGCACCGCCTCGTCGACCGGCCCGCCGCGATGCGCGCGCAGGAAGGCGAGCAGCCGCTCGGCCGTCGCCTGATAGGCGCGCACCGTGTTCACCGACCGGCGGCGGTCGCGCGCCAGATGACGGCCGTAGCGCAGCGGCAGCGGCGCGTTCCCGGTCTCCGTCGCGTCGCTCGTTTCCACCCGCCGCCTTTTCGAAAAGATACGAAAAATCAACCCGTCGCCCGATAGGCCGGGGCCATGCCGGAGCGACTGTACAATGCTGCGCGCGAAATCGCGATGTCGCCTGCGGAGGTCCAGACGCTGCTCGCCGCGGCGCCCGAGGCGGCGTTCGACAGGATCGCGCAGATCGCCAAGCGGCTGGTCGACACGCCGATCGCCGCGGTGAACCTGATCGAGGGCGATCGGTTCTGGGTGAAGGCAGGCTATGGCCTTCCCAGGCAGCCGCTGCCGCGTGCCGAGGCGTTCTGCGACGTGACGGTGCAGACCGACGCGCCGCTGGTGGTCGACGACGCCGCCGGCGATCCGCGCTTCCGCGATCTGGCGGTGGTGACGACGAACGATCCGGTGCGCTTCTACGCCGGGGTGCCGCTGCACGTCACCAACCGCGCCCGCCGGATCACCGAGCCGGTGGGGACGCTGTGCGTCATGGACCTGGCGCCGCGTACCCTCGCACCCGCCGCGCTCGCCGCGTTGCGCCAGCTCGGCGACGTGCTGGAGACGCTGATCGAGGCCGAGGTCGCGACCGCCGGCGCGGTCGCGGTGGCGCGCACCGCCGCCGAGCAGAGCCGCCAGCTGCGCCGCCAGGACCTAATCTTCCGCCAGGCCGAGAAGCTCGCGCTGATCGGTTCCTGGTGGTTCTCGCTCGACACGCACGAGACCGTCTGGTCGGAAGGAATGTACCGCATCTACGAGGTGCCGGAGGGCCAGCGGCTGTCGGTGGACGAGGCGCTTTCCTATTTCAGCGACTTCAGCCGCGAGCGGCTGTCCGCGATGGTCGCGCGGACGATCGAAACCGGCGAGCCCTTCACGCTGGAGATGGACTTCGTCTCCGCCACCGGCCAGCACCGCCGCGTGCGCTCGGTCGGGCAGGTCGAATATGAAGGCGGCCGCCCCAGCGGTGTGTCGGGGATCATGCAGGACGTCACCGAGCACTGGCAGCTGGAGGAGCGGCTCCGCCGGTCGGCCGACACCGACGAAGTCACCGGCATCGCCAACCGCGCGGCGTTCAACCGCGCGCTCGCGGAGGCGATCGACCACGCCCAGGCCCGGCAAAGCCCGACGGCGCTGCTGCTGATCGATCTGGACGAGTTCAAGGGCATCAACGACACCCACGGCCACAATGTCGGCGACGACGTGCTGCGCGCGGTGGGCCGTCGCCTGACCGATTCGCGGCTGCGCGGCAGCCTGGCCGCGCGATTGGGCGGCGACGAGTTCGCGCTGATCGTCACCGATCCCGAACTGAACGCCGACCTCCCCGGTCTCGCCGAGCGGCTGCTCGCCGTGCTGCGCCAGCCGGTGACGACCGTCGACGGCGCGGTGCCGACCTCGGCGACGATCGGCTATGTGCGCTACGCCGACTGCCTGGGGTCGCTGCGCGGGTTCGTCCATTGCGCCGACAAGGCGCTGTACGCGGCCAAGCGCGCGCGGCGCGGCTCGGCGCGTGCCTATGATGCCAAGGACGGCGGGAGCGGCGACATCCCTGCCGACTGACTCGGGCGATTCCCAATCGCGCCGCGCGTCCCTATCTCGGGCGCTGCATGATTTCCTCGCGCGCCCGTGTCCTCGTCCTCAACGCCGCCCTCGGCCCCCTCGACTATCGCGTGCCGCACGGCATGGCGGTGGAGCCCGGCTCGATCGTGATCGCCCCGCTCGGGCCCCGCCAGCTGCTGGGCGTGGTGTGGGAGGCGGAACGGCTGCCGGCCGAGGAGGTGGGCGACAACCGCCTGCGCCCGCTGCTGGGCGTGGTCGACGCGCCGCCGATCCCGGCACCATTGCGCCGGCTGATCGAGTGGACCGCCGACTATTATCTCGCCGCCCCGGCCGCGGTGCTGCGCATGGCGCTGTCCTCCACATCGGCGCTGGAGGGCGCGAAGCTCGCCACCGAATATCGCGCGACCGGCGAGGTGCCCGACCGGCTGACGCCGCAGCGCGAGCAGGCGCTGGAGCGGATCGGCGACCGCCAGGGGCTGGTGCGCGAGCTGGCGACGATGGCCGACGTGTCGGAGGCGGTGGTGCGCGGGCTGGTCAAGGTCGGCGCGATCGAGGCGGTGAGCGTCGACATCGACGTGCCCTATCCGACTCCGGATCCCGACCACGGCGTGCCGGTGCTGTCCGAACAGCAGGCCGAGGTCGCCGGCGTGCTGCGCGACGCGGTCGACACCCAGCCGTTCCAGCCCTTCCTGCTCGACGGGGTGACGGGTTCGGGCAAGACCGAGGTCTATTTCGAGGCGATCGCCGCCGCCATCGCCGCGGGCAAGCAGAGCCTGGTGCTCTTGCCCGAGATCGCGCTGACCGAACCGTTCCTCAAGCGCTTCCACGCGCGCTTCGGCTGCGAGCCGGTGGCGTGGCATTCGGACCTGCGCTCCACCCAGCGCCGCCGTGCCTGGCGGGCGATCGCCACGGGCCAGGCGCTGGTGACGGTCGGCGCACGCTCGGCGCTGTTCCTGCCCTATGCCAACCTCGGCCTGATCGTCGTCGACGAGGCGCACGAGACCAGCTTCAAGCAGGAGGACGGCGTCCATTATCACGCGCGCGACGTGGCGGTGATGCGCGGGCTGTTCGAACGCTGCCCGGTGGTGCTCGCCTCCGCGACGCCCGCGATCGAGACTCGCCACCAGGTCGCACTCGGCCGCTACACCGAACTCAAGCTGCCGGGCCGCTACGGCAAGGCGGAGCTGCCGGCGATCGAGCCGATCGACCTGATCGCCGAGCCGCCGATCCGCGGCCGCTGGATCGCGCCCAAGCTGGTCAACGCGATCGACGAGACGCTGGCGCGCGGCGAGCAGGCGCTCTTGTTCCTCAACCGCCGCGGCTATGCGCCGCTCACCCTATGCCGATCGTGCGGGCACCGCTTCCAATGCCCCAACTGCACCGCGTGGATGGTCGAGCACCGGCTGATCCACCGATTGTCCTGCCACCATTGCGGGCACATGATCCCGACCCCGCGCAAATGCCCGGAGTGCGATGCCGAGGACGCGCTGGTCGCCTGCGGCCCCGGCGTCGAGCGTATCGCCGACGAGGCCGCCGCGCTGTTCCCCAACGCGCGCATCGCCATCGTCACCTCCGACACGCTCTGGTCGCCCGCCAAGGCCGCCGAGTTCGTCAATCGCATGGAGGCGGGCGAGATCGACCTGGTGGTCGGCACCCAGCTGGTGACCAAGGGCTATCACTTCCCGAACCTGACGCTGGTCGGCGTGATCGACGCCGACCTGGGCCTCGCCGGCGGCGACCTGCGCGCGGCCGAACGCACCTTCCAGCAGATCATGCAGGTGGCCGGGCGCGCCGGGCGCGGCGAGAAGCCGGGGCACGTCTTCATCCAGACTACCGCCCCGGACGCGGCGGTGATGCGCGCGCTGGTGTCGGGCGATGCCGAGAGCTTCTACGCCGCCGAGACCGAGGCGCGGCAGGAGGCGGAGGTGCCGCCGTTCGGCCGCTATGCCGCGATCATCGTCTCGTCGGAGGACAAGGACGCCGCCAACGACGCCGCCCGCCGCATCGGCCGCGCCGCGCCCGAGGTGGAGGGAATGCACGTCTTCGGCCCCGCCCCCGCCCCGCTTGCGATGCTGCGCGGCCGCCACCGCTTCCGCCTGCTGGTCCATGCGCGCCGGCAGCTGGACGTGCAGGACGTGATCCGCGGCTGGCTGGGCAGCGTGGAGTGGCCGAGCAAAGTGCGGGTGGCGGTGGACGTGGACCCGTATAATTTCCTGTAGCCATTTATTCGTCATCCTGACGGAAGTCAGGATCCATTGCCGCTCCCGTCGGAGGGGTAAGGACAACCGCCACCCGCACCACCAGAGGCGCGCCCTTCGAACACCATTGGCGTCACGCGAATGGATCCTGACTTCCGTCAGGATGACGGGGGGAGCCGGGATCGCCTCGCCCCGCTTGAACGCGGCCCCGCTTTCCCCGAAACAGGCGCCGCACTTTGGAAAGACGGGATTGCCGCGTGGCGCGACTGCTGTGGATGCTGATGTTGCTGGTCGCCTGGGCGGCGCCGGCGCGGGCCGACGATATCTCCGCCTCCGCGCGCGGCGTCGTGCGGGTCGTCACCCTGGCGGTGGTCGACGACGAGGTGGTGGGCTTCGGCCACGGCAGCGGCTTCGCGGTCGGCCCCGACCGGATCGTCACCAACGCGCACGTCGTCGAGCTGGAGGGACGGTACCCCGGCGCCGTCGTGATCGGCGTGGTGCCGTCCGAGGGCGACAAGTCCTACCAGGGCAGGCTGATCGCGGTCGATCCGGAGCGCGACCTAGCGCTGATCGAGGTACAGGGGCTGAAGCTTCCCCCGCTCGCGCTCTACAACGGGCCGATCGGCGAGGGTGAGGCGACGGTGGCGCTCGGCTATCCCGGCAACGTCGATCTGGCGACGGCGCAATCGGCGTCGGACTTCATCACGCCGCTGTCGCCGGTGCGCTCGGAAGGCGTGTTCTCGGGCATGCGGCGGCTCGGCACCACGGGCGTGCTGCTCCACACCGCCAGCATCGCGCGGGGTAATTCGGGCGGGCCGCTGCTCGACCGCTGCGGCCGCGTGCTCGGCGTCAACTCGGCGCTGACCCGCGGCGACGACGGCGACGCGAGCTTCGGCTTCGCGATCGCCGGCAGCGAGCTGTCGGGCTTCCTGCGTGAGGCCGGACAGCAGGCGATCGCGGTCGGCACGACCTGCATCGGCATGGAGGAACTGCTGGCACAGGATCGCGCCGCGTCCGCCGACGCCGCGCAGCAGGATGCCGCCCGCGCCCGCGTCGCCGCCGAGCGCGCCGCCGCCGAGCGCGCGACCGCGATCGAAAGCGCGCGCGAGCGCAACGAAGCGACTCGCGAGAACTTCATGGCCGGCGCCGCGGTGCTGCTGGTGCTCGCCGCACTCGCCGGCGGCGGTGCCGGGCTGATGGCGAGCCGCGGCAAGCGGCGCGAGGCGATCTGGGCCGGCGCAGGCGGCGGCGTGCTGCTGATCGGCGCCGTGGCGCTGTTCGTCAGCCGGCCGTCGTTCGATCCCGATTCGGTGCCGGCTCCGACAAAGCCCGCCACGTCCGCCGCGGGCCTCACCGGCAAGCTGCTCTGCACGCTGGTGCCCGAGCGCAGCCGCGTCACCGTCTCCGTCACGCCCGAGGTGGCGATGGACTGGCAGGCGAACGGCTGCATGAACGGCCGCACGCAGTATGCCGAGGCGCAGAACAGCGGCTGGGAACGCATCCTCGTCCCCGACGAGGAGCAGACCGTGTCGGTGCTGCGCTACGAGCCCGCCACCGGCACCTACATCAACACCCGCTACCTGCTGAACGGCGAGCGCATGGCCGAGGCGCGACGGCTGCGCCAGGGCGTCGACCTGAAGCAATGCGCGGGCGAGAGCGCGGGCCGCGCGAACCTCGCCACGCAGCAGGCGGCGATCCGCGCCGCCCTGCCGCAGCTGCCGAACGAACGGCTGGTCTACAGCTGCCATGCCGCACGGGGGACCCACTGATGCTGCGCACCACGACGCTCGCCGCCGCACTGCTGCTGTCGGGCACCGCCCTTTCCGCGCAGGAGGCTCCGCCGCTCGCGATCCCCGTCGCCGCCGCCCCCGAGCTCGGCGCGACCAATGCCGGCCGGCTGCTGGTGTTCGCCCGCGCCGTCGAGCCCGGCGCCAAGCCCGAGGAGGCGCTCGACGTCTCCCCCTTTTCGCCCAACGCCACCTATGTCGCCGCGCGCGAGGTGAGCGACCTGCGGCCGGGTACGCCCGCACTCGTCGACACCGGCACCGATGCCTATCCCGCCGCCTTCGCGACGCTGCCCGCGGGCACCTATCGGGTGCAGGCGCTGCTCGATCGCGACCACAGCTATGCCTATGGCGGGCGCGAGGCGGGTGACCTCCTGTCGAAGGTCGTGACGGTGACGCTGCCCGGGCCGGTGCCGACGCTGCTGCTCGAACATATCGAGCCGGCGGCGGACGACGCGGCGATGCTCGCCCGGCTGCCCGCCGAGCGGCGCAAGCCGCTGGAGGCGGCGCTTACCCGAGTCGAGCCGGTCGCGGTGCACAGCACCCTGCTCACCCGCTTCCACGGCACGCCGACCAGCATCAAAGGCTGGGTGGCGCTGCCGCCCGGCTATGCCGAGGGCAAGGGCACCTACCCCACCGTCTATTCGGATGGCGGCTTCGGCAGCACGCTCTCCTCGGCGCGGCTGAGTGCGGCGAGCATGACGGCGATGATGGCCAAGGGCGACGTCCCGCCGATGATCTGGGTCTATCTCGACCATCACATCGCCACCGGCACCCACGAGTTCGCCGATTCGGCGAACAACGGCCCCGTCGGCCAGGCGCTGGTCGAGGAAGTGATTCCCGAACTCGAAAAACGCTATTGGATGGATGCGCGGCCGAGCGGGCGGTTTCTCACCGGGCACAGCTCGGGCGGCTGGTCGACGCTGTGGCTGCAGGTCGCCTATCCCAAGACGTTCGGCGGCAGCTGGCCGACCGCGCCGGACCCGGCCGACTTCCACGACTTCACCAACGTGAACCTCTACGACGACGCCAATTTCTACGCCGGGCCGGACGGCAAGGACCGGCCACTGGTCCGCCGCGACGGCAAGGTGGTGGCAACGCTGCGCCAGTTCGGGCGGCTGGAGCAGGTGCTCGGCCCCTATGGCGGACAGTTCGCCAGCTTCGAATGGGTGTTCTCGCCGCGCGGCGCCGACGGCCGCCCGCTGCCGGTGTTCGACCGCGCGACCGGCGCGATCGACAAGCAGGTCGTCGCCTATTGGCGCGACCATTACGACGTGGCGCACATCGTCGCGCGCGACTGGCAGACGCTCAAGCCCGACCTCGACGGCAAGCTCCACCTGACGGTGGGCACCGCCGACACCTTTTACCTCGACGGGCCGGCGCACCGGCTGAAGGCGGTGCTCGACGGGCTGGGCGCGAAGTCCTCGTTCCGGTTCGTGCCGGGCAAGGACCACGGCAATCTCTACGAGGCGGACGGCGACCGCTCTGCCCTCACGAAGGAAATTGCCCGCGAAATGTACGCGGTGGCGAGGCCCGACCGTGGCGAGCGCTGACCAACCCGTCGCTTTCCACACGGGCGAGCTCGACCGGGCGGACGTCCAGGCGCTGCTCGCCCAGCATCTCGCCGGCATGCACGCCCAGTCGCCGCCGGAGTCGGTTCACGCCCTGCCACTGGAAGGTCTGCGGAGAAGCGATCTGACCTTCTTCTCGGCGCGCGATGCCGACGGGGCGCTGCTCGGCGTCGGCGCGCTGCGCGAGCTCGACGCCGGACACGGCGAGATCAAGTCGATGCGGACCGTCGACGCGGCCCGCAACCGCGGCATCGGCGCCGCGATGCTGGGGCACCTGCTGCACGTCGCACGCGAACGCGGCTACGCGCAGGTGAGCCTGGAGACGGGAACGCCCGACGGCTTCGCCCCCGCGCGCCGGCTCTATGAACGGCATGGCTTCACTCGCTGCCCACCGTTCGCCGATTATCGCGAGGACCCGTTCAGCTGCTGCATGACGCTGGCGCTGGCCGGGCCCTCCGCCTGACTCACCCGCCGTTGGCACGGAACAGGTCGAGGGTGCGCTGGCGGGCGAGCTTCGCCGCGGCCGGCGCATAGTCGTCGCGGCGGTCCGAATTGAAGCCGTGGCCGGCGTCGTAGATATAGATCGTCGCATTGTCCGGCGCGGATGCGGCGAGCGCCTCGACGCCGGCGATCGGGATGCCGGGATCGTCGCGACCGAAATGGGCGATCGTCGGCACCTTCGGCACTTCGTTCGAACCGGGCACCAGCCGGCCGTAATAGCTCGACACCGCCGTCAGCCCCTTCAGCCGGGTGGCGGCGAACCAGGCGACCGAGCCGCCGTAGCAATAGCCGACGGCGAACACCGGCCCCGCATCCCGCAACGCGTCGATGCACGTCTGCACGTCGGCGACGGAGGTCTCGATCGGATGGATGTCGCGCGACAGCTCGACGCCGCGCTGCAGCCCCTCGCCGCCGTACGGCGCTTCGAACCCCGGCGCCTCGCGATCGAACAGCGCGGGCGCCAGCACCTCGTAGCCGTCCGCGGCGAAGCCCTCGCACAGGTCGCGGATGTGATCGGTGATGCCGAAGATCTCCTGGATCAGCACCAGGCCGCCGCGGCGCGTGCCCTGCGGCTCGGCACGGTAGACGCCGATCTCGGCACCGTCGGACATGGTCATGCGGATCATGCTGCCGGTCATCGCACGCGCTCCTTCAAGGTAGGACAACGGGTTAGGCGCGTTCCGCCGCGAAGGAAACCGCAGCGCCGCAGCCGGGCGCGACCGCGATCCGGACCGGCGCGCGGCTTGCATATCCGCCCCCCCTTTGCTAACCGCGCGCCAGCCATTCAGGGGGGCGTTCATCCGGCACTGCCCTGTTCCCCATGGCGTAAGCGCCTTCTTTGGAATGTTGGGATAGGGATCGCGTGGAGACTTCCGGCGGCAATCTAAGCGGTGGCATCCAGGCAAGCCTGGCCGGCCGCTATGCGACCGCGCTGTTCGAACTGGCGCGCGACGACCAGTCGATCGCGACGGTGGAACAGAGCCTGGGCGGCGTTCGCCAGGCACTCGACGAATCGAGCGACTTCCGCGCGCTCGTGGGAAGCCCGCTGGTCGCGCGCGACGCCGCGACCAAAGCGGTCGAGGCCGTGGCCGACTCGATCGGCGTCGACCCCACCACCAAGCGCTTCCTGGGTGTGCTGGCGCAGAACCGCCGGCTGAAGGAGCTGCCCGCCGCGATCCGCGCGTTCCGGGCGCTCGCCGCACAGCATCGCGGCGAAGTGACCGCCGAGGTCGCCTCCGCGCATCCGCTTTCCGACGATCAGGTCGACCAGCTGAAGCAGCAGCTTCGCACGCGCGTCGGCCGGGACGTCTCCGTCGACCTGAAGGTCGACCCCTCGCTTCTGGGCGGGCTTGTCGTGAAGATCGGCAGCCTGATGATCGACAGCTCGATCAAGACCCGTCTGAACACCCTCGCGCACGCGATGAAAGGCTGAACATGGATATCCGCGCCGCAGAAATCTCCAAGGTCATCCGCGACCAGATCGCCTCGTTCGGCAGCGAGGCGCAGGTCTCCGAAATCGGCCAGGTGCTGTCGGTCGGCGACGGCATCGCGCGCATCTACGGCCTCGACAACGTCCAGGCGGGCGAGATGGTCGAGTTCGCCAATGGCGTGCAGGGCATGGCGCTCAACCTCGAAGCCGACAACGTCGGCGTCGTGATCTTCGGCTCGGACGCCGAGATCCGCGAGGGCGACACCGTCAAGCGCACCGGCACCATCGTCGACGTCCCCGTCGGCAAGGGCCTGCTCGGCCGCGTGGTCGACGGTCTGGGCAACCCGATCGACGGCAAGGGCCCGATCGTCGCCGAGAAGCGCAGCCGCGTCGAGGTGAAGGCGCCGGGCATCATCCCGCGCCAGTCGGTCAGCGAGCCCATGCAGTCGGGCCTCAAGGCGATCGACGCGCTCGTGCCCGTGGGCCGCGGCCAGCGCGAGCTGATCATCGGCGATCGCCAGACCGGCAAGTCGGCCGTCGCGATCGACACCTTCATCAACCAGAAGACCGCCAACGCCGGCGACGACGAGTCGAAGAAGCTCTACTGCGTCTATGTCGCGGTCGGGCAGAAGCGGTCGACCGTCGCGCAGCTGGTCAAGACGCTCGAAGAGAATGGCGCGATGGAATATTCCATCGTCGTCGCCGCGACCGCGTCCGACCCGGCGCCGATGCAGTTCCTCGCGCCCTACACCGGCACCGCGATGGGCGAGTATTTCCGCGACAACGCGATGCATGCGCTGATCGTGTTCGACGATCTGTCGAAGCAGGCGGTCGCATATCGCCAGATGTCGCTGCTGCTGCGCCGTCCGCCGGGCCGCGAAGCCTATCCGGGCGACGTCTTCTACCTGCACAGCCGCCTGCTCGAGCGCGCGGCCAAGATGTCGGACGCGAACGGCGGCGGCTCGCTGACCGCGCTGCCGATCATCGAGACGCAGGCGGGCGACGTGTCGGCGTACATCCCGACCAACGTGATCTCGATCACCGACGGCCAGATCTTCCTCGAGACCGACCTGTTCTTCGCGGGCATCCGCCCGGCGATCAACGTCGGCCTGTCGGTCAGCCGCGTCGGCTCGGCCGCACAGACCAAGGCGATGAAGAAGGTCGCGGGCTCGATCAAGCTGGAGCTCGCCCAGTATCGCGAGATGGCCGCGTTCGCGCAGTTCGGCTCGGACCTCGACGCCTCGACCCAGAAGCTGCTCAACCGCGGCGCGCGCCTGACCGAGCTGCTCAAGCAGCCCCAGTTCTCGCCGATGCCGTTCGAGGAGCAGGTCGCGTCGATCTTCGCCGGCACCCAGGGCTATCTCGATGCCGTGCCGGTCACCGACGTCGTCCGCTTCGAGCAGGCGATGCTTTCGGACCTGCGCGCCAATCACCCGGGCGTCCTCGCCAAGATCCGCGACAGCAAGGATCTGGGCGACGAGGCGAAGTCGGGCCTGAAGGCAGCGCTCGACAGCTTCGCCAAGACGTTCGCGTAAAGGCTGACGGCACAACAGACACACCCGTCACCCTGAACTTGTTTCAGGGTCCATCGTGCCCCAAGCGGCGGCGATGCGATTGGAGAGATGGATGCTGAAACAAGTTCAGCATGACGGTTTGGGGAAGTGACGAACTAAATGGCCTCTCTCAAGGCACTCAAGGTCCGGATCAACTCGGTCAAATCGACCCAGAAGATCACCAAGGCGATGAAGATGGTCGCCGCCGCCAAGCTGCGCCGTGCGCAGGAGGCGGCGGAGGCCGGCCGTCCCTATGCCGAGCGGCTGGAGACGGTGGTGTCGAGCCTCGCATCGCGCGTCGCCGTCGGAGAGGGCAGCCCCAAGCTGCTCGCCGGCACCGGCCGCGATCAGGTCCACCTGTTCGTCGTCGCCACCTCCGACAAGGGGCTGGCCGGCGCGTTCAACAGCAACATCGCCCGCCTCGCTCGTCGTCGTGCGCTGGAGCTCCAGGCGCAGGGTAAGACCGTCAAGTTCTACACCATTGGCCGCAAGGGCCGCGGCGTGCTGGCGCGCCAGTTCCGCGACGGCTTCGTCCACTCGGTCGAGCCCGGCGATCTCGGCAAGCTCGGCTTCGCCGACGCGCGCGGCTATGCCGACGACCTGATCGCCCGCTTCGAAGCCGGCGAGTTCGACGTGGCGCACCTGTTCTACGCCAACTTCAAGTCGGTGCTGACGCAGGAGCCGACCGAGCAGCAGCTGATCCCGGTGGCGATCCCCGCCGCGGCCGAGGCGACCACCGCCGCCGATGCGGTGGTCGAGTACGAGCCGGACGAGGAGCAGATCCTCGCCGACCTGCTCCCCTCCAACGTCGCGGTGCAGATCTTCCGCGCGCTGCGCGAGAACGCCGCGTCGGAGCAGGGATCGAAGATGACCGCAATGGACAATGCGACGCGCAACGCGGGCGACCTGATCAAGCGCCTGTCGATCCAGTACAACCGTGCGCGCCAGGCCGCGATCACGACCGAGCTGGTCGAGATCATTTCCGGCGCGGAAGCGCTCTAAGTTCCGAAGGCAAGGAAGAGACAATGGCAACCGCCGCAGAGACTTTCGCCCCCGTGGCGACCACCAACAACGTCGGCCGCATCAGCCAGGTGATCGGCGCGGTCGTGGACGTGACCTTCGACGGCGCGCTGCCGGCGATCCTCTCCGCGCTGGAGACCGACAACAACGGCAATCGCCTGGTGCTCGAAGTCGCCCAGCACCTGGGTGAGAACACCGTCCGCACCATCGCGATGGACGCGACCGACGGCCTGACCCGCGGCCAGACGGTGACCGACACCGGCTCGCAGATCCGCGTCCCCGTCGGCCCCAAGACGCTCGGCCGCATCATGAACGTCGTCGGCGAGCCGATCGACGAGCGCGGCCCGGTCGGTGCGGAAACCACCGCCCCGATCCACGCCAAGGCCCCGGAATTCGTCGACCAGTCGACCGAGAGCGCGATCCTGGTCACCGGCATCAAGGTCATCGACCTGCTCGCGCCGTACGCCAAGGGCGGCAAGATCGGCCTGTTCGGCGGCGCCGGCGTCGGCAAGACCGTGCTGATCCAGGAGCTGATCAACAACATCGCCAAGGGCCACGGCGGCACGTCGGTGTTCGCCGGCGTCGGCGAGCGCACCCGCGAGGGCAACGACCTCTACCACGAGTTCCTCGACGCGGGCGTCATCGCCAAGGATGCCGACGGCAACGCCATTTCGGAGGGCTCGAAGGTCGCGCTGGTCTATGGTCAGATGAACGAGCCGCCAGGCGCCCGCGCGCGCGTCGCCCTGTCGGGCCTGACCATCGCGGAATATTTCCGCGACCAGGAAGGCCAGGACGTGCTGTTCTTCGTCGACAACATCTTCCGCTTCACCCAGGCGGGCGCGGAAGTGTCGGCGCTGCTGGGCCGCATCCCGTCGGCGGTGGGCTATCAGCCGACGCTGTCGACCGACATGGGCGCGCTGCAGGAGCGCATCACCTCGACCAACAAGGGCTCGATCACCTCGGTCCAGGCCGTGTACGTCCCCGCGGACGACCTTACCGACCCGGCACCGGCGACCTCGTTCGCCCACCTCGACGCGACGACCGTGCTCAACCGCGCGATCTCCGAACTCGGCATCTATCCGGCGGTCGATCCGCTCGATTCGACCAGCCGCGTGCTCGAGCCGCGCATCGTCGGCCAGGAGCATTACGAGACCGCGCGCGCCGTCCAGGCGATCCTGCAGAAGTACAAGTCGCTGCAGGACATCATCGCGATCCTCGGCATGGACGAGCTGTCGGAAGAGGATAAGCTCACCGTCAGCCGCGCCCGCAAGATCCAGCGCTTCCTCAGCCAGCCGTTCCACGTCGCCGAAGTGTTCACCGGCATCCCGGGTGCGTTCGTGCAGATCGAGGACACCATCCGCTCGTTCAAGGCGGTGGTGAACGGCGAGTACGACCACCTGCCGGAAGCAGCCTTCTACATGGTCGGCGGCATCGACGACGCGGTCGCCAAGGCCGCGAAGATGGCGCAGGACGCCTAAATAGGCTCGAACAGCGCCTCCCTTCGGGGAGGCGCCGAGGATGACAAGATGCTGCACTTCGAACTCGTCACCCCCGAGAAGCTCGTCCGCTCGGAGGAAGTCCATATGGTGGTGGTGCCCGGCACCGAAGGCGACTTCGGCGTGCTGGAGGGCCATGCCCCGCTGATGTCGACGGTCCGCGACGGCGTGCTCCAGATCTTCCGCACCGCCGGCGGCGAGCCGGAGACGCTGCCGATCGTCGGCGGCTTCGCCGAGGTCAACGACCGCGGCCTGACGGTGCTGGCCGAACAGGCCGGCTGACCGTCCACGACAGGCTGCACGTTGGCGGCCCGTCCCTCCCCTGCGGCGTGCAGCGGGAGGGGCGGGCCGCCGTCGTTCGGGGGCACCGCTCCGCCGCGGGCGGTTAGGCAATTGTCAAAGCTTGCGCGTTAGAAATCGTCCTGCCCGGCGGTATCGGGCGTTGAGGACGTGACAAGTGAGTGCATTCGGTCGACGGAATCATCTCGGTAGTCCCGCGGGGCGCCCCCAGTTCGGGGTCGCCCGGCCGATGCAGGACTCCACGGTCGCGCGCCCGGCGGACACCGAGGGCGCAGGCCAGTTCCCGCCGATCACCGACATTCCCCTCCCCGGCGCCGAAGCGTCTCCCCTCGCCGCGCCCGAGTTCGACGGCCCCGCGCTGCATGCGGACGCGATGCAGCGCCTCGCCGATCGCCAGGCTTCGTCGGGCGAGGCCGGCAACAGCCGCGTCGAGGGGTTCGAAAGCTCGATCCACCGCATCAAGGAACAGGTGCTGCCGCGCCTGCTCGAACGCGTCGACCCGGAAGCCGCAGCGACGCTGTCGAAGGACGAGCTGGCCGAGGAATTCCGCCCGATCATCGGCGAAGTGCTCGCCGAGCTGAAGCTCACCCTCAACCGGCGCGAGCAGTTCGCGCTGGAAAAGGTGCTGGTCGACGAACTGCTGGGCCTTGGGCCGCTCGAGGAACTGCTCGCCGACCCGGCGATCAGCGACATCATGGTCAACGGCCCCGACCAGACCTTCGTCGAGCGCAAGGGCAAGCTCGAGCTGGCCAACATCGCGTTCCGCGACGAGGAGCATCTGTTCCAGATCGCGCAGCGCATCTGCAACTCGGTCGGCCGCCGCGTCGACCAGACCACGCCGCTTGCCGACGCGCGCCTGAAGGACGGCAGCCGCGTTAACGTGATCGTGCCGCCGCTGAGCCTCAAGGGCACGGCGATCTCGATCCGCAAATTCTCCGCCAAGCCGATCACCATCGACATGATGGCCGGATTCGGGTCGATGAGCGCCAAGATGGCGACCGCGCTCAAGATCGCGGGCGCGAGCCGGTTCAACGTCGTCATTTCGGGCGGCACCGGCTCGGGCAAGACGACGATGCTCAACGCCCTGTCGAAGATGATCGACCCGGGCGAGCGCGTGCTGACGATCGAGGACGCGGCCGAACTCCGCCTTCAGCAGCCGCACTGGCTGCCGCTCGAAACCCGCCCGCCCAACCTGGAGGGTCAGGGCGAGATCACCATCCGCGACCTCGTCAAGAACGCGCTGCGTATGCGCCCGGATCGCATCATCCTGGGCGAAATCCGCGGCGCCGAGTGTTTCGACCTGCTCGCGGCGATGAACACCGGCCACGACGGCTCGATGGCGACGCTCCACTCCAACTCGCCCCGCGAATGCCTGGCGCGTATGGAGAACATGGTGATGATGTCGGACATCAAGGTGCCCAAGGAAGCGATCAGCCGGCAGATCGCCGACTCGGTCGACCTGATCGTCCAGGTCAAGCGCCTGCGCGACGGCTCGCGCCGCGTGACCAACATCACCGAGGTGATCGGCATGGAAGGCCCGGTGATCGTCACCCAGGAGCTGTTCAAGTTCGAGTATCTCGACGAGTCGGCCGATGGGAAGATCATCGGCGAGTATCGCTCGATGGGACTGCGCCCCTACACGCTCGACAAGGCCAAGCAGTACGGCTTCGACCAGGCGCTGCTGGAGGCATGCCTGTAAGGCGGCGCGCTTCCCCCGTCCTGCCGACGAGGGTCGGCATCCGTTGCCGCGCCTGTCGTCGGAGTGAGGCCGGGAGCGCGAGCCGCGGGGTGGTGCGACTCGCCCTCGCCCTCTAGTTTGCCGGAATGCGCCAAGCGCTCGCCCTGTTCGCGGCGATTGTCGTCGCCGCCTCGCCAGGGGCCGACGCGCCCGCCCGGCCCCCGCGCGCGCCGACCGAAACGCTGGCGAAGAACAGCGCCGAGCGCTGGGTGCCGTTCGAGCTCACCCCCGCCAACCACCTTCGCTTCGCGATGCGGATCGCCGGCCGGCCGGCGAGCGCGCTGCTCGACACCGGCGTCAGCCACTCGATCCTCGACAGCGGCTTCGCCCGGCGCATCCGGCTCAAGCCGGAGCGTCAGGGCACCGCGTCGGCGCTCGGCGGCGATCTCGCACTGGGCTGGACGCGCGTCCCGCGGCTGGCGCTCGGCGGGCTGCGCGCCGGCGACCGGCCGATGGCGATGCTCGACCTGTCGCAGGTGCAGACCGGCGACGGCCGGCCGGTCGATGCTCTGGTCGGCGCCGACCTGCTCGGCGACCACGCGCTCGACATCGATTTCGCGCGTCGCCGCTTCCGTCTGCTGCCGAGCGGCGCGCAGCCGTTCGCCGGGGCCAGCGCCCCGCTGTCGCGCCGTGCCGACGGGCTCTACGTCACCGAGGCGACGCTCGGCCGCGAGTCGCTACGCCCGGTGATGGTCGACACCGGCGACGGCACCAGCATCAGCATCACGCGCGCCCAGTGGCAGGCGTCCCGGCTGCCGCAGCGCGGCCTGACCTCGACGCTGTCCTATGGGCTTGCCGGCCCCGTCGAAGCCGATCTGACGGTGACCGACGCGGTACGGCTGGGCGGGGCCGCACCGACCGACCTGGAACTGCGCGTGGAGGGCAAGGACTTCGCCGAGCGCACCGGCATCCCCAGCCGCATCGGCGTCGGCTTTCTCCGCCGCTTTCGCGTGCTGCTCGATCCCGGCGCCGGCCGGCTGCTGCTTGGCCCGATCGCGGGCGCCGCCGACTCGCCCCGCTCCACCAGCGGGCTGCTGCTCGGCTATGAGGCGCAGCGGCTGCGCGTGCTCCACGTCATGCGCGGCAGCCCCGCCGCGCGCAGCGGCTGGCGCGCCGGCGAGCAGATCTGCCAGGTGGACGGCGCCCCGGTCCGCGAAGCCGCGGTCGGCATCGCCGACCTCGCCTGGGCCGCCGCCCCGCCCGGCCGCAAGGTGCGCCTCGGCCTGTGCGACGGCATCGAACGAACGCTCACGCTGGCGAAATTCTACTAGCGGCCGGTTGCGCTTCCACAGGTCAGTCCCACCAGAAGAACCACCAGTCACTGGTCATGAGCGTTGCCGCTAGGGCCGAGAGGGTGCCCACGCCCTGGTCGACGATGTCGGGGCAGTATCCGTAAAGTTGGCGTGCGAGATCCATCGCCTCCTCCCGGGTGGCCGGTCGACGCCGGACCCGGACGTTCATGGTATCACCATTGATGCCGACGAGTTCCGCGCCGTAGCGCTCGTGCCACAAGCGCAAGGCCGCGACGTGGTACTCCGGCGGCGGACAGGCGTTCCAATCGCCCCAGCGCAAATACGCGGGCACTTCCCAGCTGAGGCGTGCTGGGGTGCGCAGCAGATGGACGCGATCCAGAACTTTGCCGGCGAGGTCGGTGGCCACGGTGAGCCCGACCGCTGCATCCGTCCCGTGCTCGGCCATGTCAGCCGGCCATTCCCCTTGGGGCGCAAGCAGGTCCTCAGCGGAATAGGCGCCACCCCAATCCTGAAGGTCATCGGGGAAGCGGATCTTCGCGGCGAGCTTCAGAATGGCTTCCGGCGACCTGGGCGAAGGCATGGGTATCGGGCTACGGCCGAACACGGCGGGATCATCAATGCTGAACTGCTCCGCGATCCGCGCAAGGCTGTCATCGTCACCCACGACAACAGGCCAACCGGAATTTCCTGCTCTCAGTCGTTCCCATTCGGCGAGTGCTTCGGCGCCGGGAACGGTCGTACGTTCGTACGGCAACGCTGCCATCATTTTTCTATACGAGACAGACTTGCGGAGCTCATCCTGTCCCTTCGGCTGCGCACCCACATCGGGCGCCTGCGCACGAACTCGTGAAAAAAAGGCACCAGTTGCGGCCGCGCCGATGGCACTCATACCAAGCAGCACCCGCCGACTCATCCTGAACATGTTCCTTGGCCTCCCCTGCGTCCGGAGGCGGGAGAAAGGCAGACCTACGGTGCAGCGTCAACGCCGAGCTACCGCCCGGCATGCCTGCACATCATCCCTCACCCCGTCAGCGCGAGCGCGCCCAGGATCACGGCGCACAGGATCGCGGCCATCTGGATGCCGGGCCACGGCATCACGCCGACCCGGTCGAGGTCGCTGCGGCGCGCCCGTCGCGCGTCGGCTACGCCGCTGGCGACCGCCACTGCCGCCAGTGCGGCCGCTCCGCTCCAAAGTCCCGCTTGCATCCGTCGCGCTTAGCCGCACAACGGGCGTTCGTCACCTCTGGAGGTTTCCGATGCGCCCGATGCTGCCGATCCTCGCCCCCGCCTTCGTCGTTGCCGCCGTAGCGGCTCCCATCGCCGCGATCGCCATCGCGGCTCCGCAGACGCCCAAGCAAGCGCTTGCCGCCGCGATCGCGTCGCCGTCGCGCACGCCCACCAACGTCGCGCGCGACCGCTACCGCCACCCGGCCGAGACGCTCGCCTTCTTCGGCGTGAAGCCCGGCGACACGGTGGTCGAGGTGTGGCCGGCGGGCGGCTGGTATACCGAAATCCTAGCCCCCTATCTGGCACGCAACGGCAGCTATTATGCCGCCGCCCCGCTCCCCAACGGCGCCAAGGGCGTGCAGGCGCTCCAGGCCAAGGACGCGTCTCGCTATGCGAAGGTGCGGATCGCCGGCTTTCCCGCCAAACCCGGTGACGCCACCGTGCCCGACGGTAGCGCCGACGTGGTGCTCACCTTCCGCAACGTCCACAACTGGCGCTTCGGCGGCGCCGACCAGGCGCAGGCGATGTTCGACGCGATGTTCCGCATGCTCAAGCCGGGCGGCACGCTGGGCGTGGTCGAGCACCGGCTGCCCGAGGCGCGCGATGCCGCCGCCGAGGAGAAGAGCGGCTATATGAAGGAAAGCTCGGTGATCGGCTTCGCCAACCGCGCCGGCTTCACGCTCGCCGGCCGCTCCGAGGTCAACGCCAACCCGCGCGACACCGCCGACTGGGAAAAGGGCGTCTGGACGCTGCCGCCGAGCTATCGACTGGGCGACACCGACCGCGCCAAATATGCCGCGATCGGCGAGAGCGACCGGATGACGCTGCGTTTCGTCAAGCCGCGCTAACCGGGGGCCATTCCTATTGGCCCATACGAAACTGCGCAAGCGCGGCGCCAGACGCCAGACGCCAGACGCCAGACCGCCGTATCCCTGCGCAGGCAGGGATCCAGGGCCAAGGAGAACAACCTCCGGCAGTGTATGGGACCCTGGGCTCCTGCTTCCGCAGGAGCACGACGGAGCGCGAAGGGTCCCGGTCGTCCCCGGGGCCGGGCTCACTTCGCCAGCTTGTCGACCTTTTCCTGCAGCCGGGCGAGTTCGGCGCGGAGCGCTTGCATCTCGCTCTCGCTGCCCCCTTCGCCGGCCGCCGGCGCGACGTTGCCGTTGGCCGGTGACGCGGGCTTGAACGCCGAGGTCGCCGCCTCGAACATCGCCATGTTGCGCTTGGCGATCTCGGCCAGCGGCGAGTTGGCGAAGGCGCCTTCGACCGCGGACTTGAACTGCTCCTGGTTGCGGCGGAAGCTCTCCATCGACGCCTCCAGATACCCCGGCACCACCGCCTGCATCGAATCGCCATAGAGCGAGATCAACTGGCGCAGGAAGCTGACCGGCAGCATCGTCTGCCCGCGGCTTTCCTCCTCCATGATGATCTGGGTGAGGACGTTGTGGGTGATGTCCTCGTCGCTCTTGGCGTCGACGACCTTGAAGTCGCGGCCTTCGCGAGTCATCGCGGCGAGATGGTCCAGGGTGATGTAGGACGAAGTCTCGGTGTTGTAGAGACGCCGGTTGGCGTATTTCTTGATGATGACGGGCCCGCCATCCGACACGGTCTTTTTCATGCAGAACCCCTGAATGTCTGAGCCATCACTATCACCGTTTCATGCCGCGCTGCAACGCGGCCCGCGGCCGCTGCCGTTGTTCCTGGAGATGCTGCGCGAGCAGACCGAAGGCGCGCTCGAGCGCCGCGCCGCAGCGCTGGCGGGCCTGCGCGCCTATCAGCAGGCGCCGCGCCGGCCGCGGCCGCCAGCCCCCCCGGCGATCGCGCGCAGCGGCCGCGCGACGCTGCTCGACTATGGCGGCACGGGGCGGCCGGTGGTGATCGTTCCCTCGCTGATCAATCCGCCGTTCGTGCTCGATCTGGCCGAGGGCAATTCGCTGCTGCGCTGGCTGGCGACGCAGGGGATGCGGCCGCTGCTGGTCGACTGGGGCAGCCCCGATCCGGACGCGCGGGACGAGGACGTCGATTCGCACGTCACCGACCTGCTGCTGCCGCTGCTCGACGCGCTCGGCGAGCCGCCGGTACTGGTCGGCTATTGCCTGGGCGGCACGATCGCCGCGGCCGCCGCGACGCTGCGGCCCGCGGCCGGGCTGGCACTGATCGCCGCCCCGTGGCGCTTCGCCGGCTTCGGCGACGCGGCGCGCGCGGAGATCGCCGCCCTATGGCAGGCGGCCGAACCGACCTGCGATGCCCTCGGGCTGGTGCCAATGGAGGTGCTGCAGGCCGGCTTCTGGCGGCTCGACCCGGCGCGCACGATCGCCAAGTTCGAAGGCTTCGGCACGCTCGCCCCCCACGACCCCAAGGCGCGCGCCTTCGTCGCGCTGGAGGACTGGGCCAACGCCGGTGCGCCGCTGACCTATGCGGCGGGACGGCAGCTGTTCGAGTGCTTCTTCGCCGCCGACCTGCCGGGCCGCGGCGCGTGGCAGATCGCGGGACGGACGATCACGTCCGCCCCCTCCTGCCCCGCGATCGACTTCGTCGCGCGCGGCGACCGCATCGTGCCCGCGGCGAGCGCGGCGGGGCTGCCCGTGCGGCACGACGTCGCGGCGGGGCATGTCGGCATGGTGGTCGGCAGTCGCGCGCCCGCACTGCTGTGGCAGCCGCTCGCCGACTGGATAAGCCGGGTGCCAGTGGTTAAACTGTCGTCAAAGCCCCGCACCAACGCGGCCGTCGCTATGAGAGGACCCTGCCGAATGACCGAGATCGTGATCGCCGCCGCCAAGCGAACCCCGGTCGGCAGCTTCCTGGGCGCCTTCGCCACCACGCCCGCGCACGAGCTCGGCCGGCAGGCGATCGAGGCCGCGCTCGCGCAGGCCGGCGTCGCGCCCGAGGACGTGTCGGAGGTGATCCTGGGCCAGGTGCTCACCGCCGGGCAGGGGCAGAACCCGGCCCGCCAAGCGTCGATGGCTGCCGGCATTCCCAAGGAAGTGCCCGCCTGGGGCGTCAACCAGGTCTGCGGATCGGGTCTGCGCACCGTCGCGCTCGCCTATCAGGCGATCCTCACCGGCGACGCTTCGATCGTGGTCGCCGGCGGGCAAGAGAGCATGTCGCTGTCCGCCCACGCGCAGGCGTTGCGCGCAGGCAGCAAGATGGGCGACGTCACGCTGGTCGACACGATGATCAAGGACGGCCTCACCGACGTCTTCAACGGCTATCACATGGGCATCACCGCCGAGAATCTGGCGGCGCAGTACGAGGTCAGCCGCCAGGAGCAGGACGGCTTCGCGGTCCGCTCGCAGAACCTCGCCGAGCAGGCGCGCGGCGAAGGCCGGTTCAAGGACGAAATCGCCCCGGTGACGGTGAAGGGGCGCAAGGGCGACACGATCGTCGCCGACGACGAATATATCCGTGCGGGCGCCACGATCGACGCGATGGGCGGGCTGCGTCCGGCGTTCAAGAAGGACGGCACCGTCACCGCCGGCAACGCCAGCGGCATCAACGACGGCGCCGCCGCGCTGGTGGTGATGTCGGCCGAAGAGGCCGAGCGCCGCGGCATCACCCCGCTCGCGACCATCAAGAGCTGGGCCTCGGCCGGCGTCGACCCGTCGATCATGGGCATCGGCCCCGTCCCCGCCTCGCGCCGCGCGCTCGAAAAGGCCGGCTGGACCGTCGACGACCTTGACCTCATCGAGGCGAACGAAGCGTTCGCCGCCCAGGCGCTGGCGGTCGGCAAGGACATGGGCTGGGACGCCGACAAGGTGAACGTCAACGGCGGCGCGATCGCCATCGGCCACCCGATCGGCGCCTCGGGCGCGCGGGTGCTCACGACGCTGCTCTACGCGATGCAGAAGCGCGACGCGAAGAAGGGCCTCGCCACGCTGTGCATCGGCGGCGGCATGGGCATCGCCATGTGCGTCGAGCGCAAGTGACGCTCGACTAACATTACGGAGGACGGCGCTCTGTGACAGATATGTGGCGCCTGAGACACAGTCGCCACGTTAATCGCAGGTACAGGCTCCGTGCCCTTGCGTTCCGAGCCCGCCTCCCCTTTGCTTAGCCTCATTCTGGCACGTTGGCCGGGCTGAATGAGGCATAAGGCATGAACATCTCTAGACTTCTCACTGCGACCGCGCTGGCGGGGCTGAGCGTTGCGGCACCCAGTTTCGCTTGGGCGCAGGACGCGGCCGACGAGCCGGTCGGCATCGCCGGTCCGAGCGAGCAGGTCACGGAAGACACGGCCGAAGCGGGTCAGCCCATCGTCGTGACGGGGTCGCGCATCGCGTCGCCGAACCTGACGTCGGTAACGCCGATCCTCAGTGTTACGGGTGAAGAACTGCGTCAGAGCGGCCAGGTCTCGATCGGCGACGCGCTGAACGATCTGCCGGCACTGAACAGCACCTTCAGCCAGTCGAACTCGACCCGCTTCCTGGGTACCGCAGGCCTGAACCTGCTCGATCTGCGCGGCCTCGGCACGGTTCGCACACTCACCCTCGTGAATGGCCGCCGCCACGTCGGCAGCGATATCCTTAGCAACGCATCATCCGTCGACGTCAACACGATTCCGACAGATCTGATCGATCGCGTCGAGCAGGTCACCGGCGGCAGTTCGGCCATCTACGGTTCGGACGCGATCGCAGGCGTCGTGAACTTCGTCCTCAAGGAGAACTATGAGGGCCTTGGCCTTCGTGCGCAGGGTGGCATCAGCGAGCACGGCGACGCCGGCGCCTACTCGGCCAGCCTGGTCGCCGGCAAGAACTTCGCGGAGGGCCGCGGCAACATCGCGATCAACGGCAGCGACGGCGTTCCCGATCGCGTGCTCTATCGCGATGTCCGCTCGGTTGCGGTGTCGAGCGGTGGCCTCATTCTGTTCGGTCCGGGCAGCAACAACCGTTGCGGGACCGACCTGACCGGCGCGGCGTACACCTGCTCCTACTTCTTCCAGCCGGACGGCAGCCTCGTCCCGCAGACCGGCGCCCGCGCCGGCCTGGCCCCGAACGGCTCGTTCGTGGGCGGCAACGGTGAAACGCTCCGTGAAGGCAAGCAGTTTCAGTTGCTGCCGCAGCTCGATCGCTATGCGGCAAACCTCATCGGCCACTTCGACGTTTCGGAAGCGTTCGTACCGTTCATCGAGGCGAAGTACGTCCGCACGAACGTGGTCGGTACCGGCACCAGCGGCCCTGCCTTCTATCAAGGCAACACGCTGGATGGCTTCTACGAGCGTCCGCGCCTCGACAACCCGTACCTCTCCGCCGCAGCACGCGCCACGGTGGCGGAGCAGTTGTTGCTGGGCGGTACCAATCCGTACACCCGTGCGCCGCTGACGGACGCAGAGCGCGCTGGGATCGCTGACGGCTCGTTCCGTTTCGCGGTTCGCCGCAACCTCCTCGACCTCGGCGTCCGCACGGAAGAGTCGCGGCGTGAGACGTACCGCTTCGTCGGCGGCTTCCGCGGCACGTTCAACGACGACTGGAACTACGAGGTTTCGGCCAACTACGGCGAGTTCAAGGAGCGGACGCGCGTTCTCGGCAACCTGAACGTGCAGCGCGCGCTGCTGGCGATGGACGCGGTGCGGGATCCCGCGACCGGCAACATCGTCTGCGGCTCTCAGCTGGACCCGGACCGCGCGTACGACGACTTCGGCGGCGACCCTGCCGTTCGCGCGGCCGACATCGCCGCGTGTCAGCCGCTGAACCCGTTCGGCGCGGGCAACATCTCGCAAGCTACGCGCGATTATGTGCTGTCGGACACCACCTCGGTCGGCAAGATCACCCAGTTCGTAGGGTCGGCATTCGTGTCGGGCACGTCGAGCAAGTGGTTCGAACTGCCGGGTGGACCGGTCGGTTTCGCGATCGGCGCCGAATATCGCCGCGAGACGGCAGACTTCCGTGCCGATCCGCTCGTTCAGTCGGGCTACACTTTCTACAACGCGCTGACGCCGTATGAATTCCCTGACTTCGAGGTGAAGGAAGCCTACGGCGAGCTTCGCCTGCCGGTGCTGCGCGATCTGCCGTTCGCACGGGAGCTGTCGATTTCGGCGTCCGGTCGCGTCAGCGACTACAGCCGTGGCTCTGCCGGCACCGTCTTCGCCTACAGCGTCGGCGGCGAATACCGTCCGATCGAGGACGTCCGCTTCCGCGCGAACTACTCGCGCTCGGTCCGCGCTCCGAACCTCACCGAACTCTACTCGTCGGTGGGCCAGAACTTCGCGCCGGGGTTCGTTGATCCCTGCTCGGCACGCAACTTGGCGACCGGGTCGGAGAACCGTGCAGCGAACTGCGCCGCGGCCGGCCGTCCCGCGAACTACGATTACGTCTATCAGTCCTCGCTTGACTTCCTGAGCGGCGGCAACCCTGACCTGAAGGAAGAGACGTCGGACAGCTACACCTATGGTGTCGTCATCGAGCCGACGTTCGCCCGCGGTTTCTCGCTGTCGGTCGACTACTACAACATCAAGGTCAACGACGTGATCACGTCGCCGTCTGCGCAGCAGATCGCCAATGCCTGCTATGATGCGTCCGATCTCGACAACCAGTTCTGCGCCCTCATCCAGCGCGCAGGTGCTGACGGCGGTCCGGACGGCGAGATTCCGTTCCAAATCCTGGAAGGCACGCTGCGGGCTACGCTGCTGAACTATGCTGCGCTGCAGGTGCGGGGTATCGATACTCAGATCGCGTATCGCACTAACTTCGGCGAGAACAACTCGATCGGTGCGAAGCTCAACTGGACCCATCAGCTGGAGAACAGCGAGTTCCTGGATCCGACCGATCCGGGTCGTGCCAACCGTCTGATGAGCGAGCTTGGCTATCCGAAGGATGCGTTCAACTTCGATCTGGACGTGAAGCTCGACAAGTTCTTCCTGAACTATCAGGCCCGCTATCTCGGCAAGATGACCTACGGTGCTTACGAGGACACCAACTCGCTGCAGGGCCGTCCGCCGCAGAATGCCGACTACGCCACGGTGGAATACTATCCGGAAGTGGTCTACATGGATGCTCGATTCGGCTTCAACGTCGACGATAACTCCATGTTCTACCTGGGCGTCGACAACTTCACCGACCGCCTGCCGCCGCTCTATGCGACGGGCACGGCAGAAGGCAGCGGCATCTACAACAACCGCGGCCGTTACTTCTACGGCGGCGTGGCAGTGAAGTTCTGATCCTGACGCATCGTTGATTTTGGAGGAGCCGGTAGGAAACTACCGGCTCCTTTGCTATCGAGGAAAGATGACAGTCGGCGAGCCTTTTGCTGCACGGATCGAGCCGCTGCTTCGAAGCGGACGAACTCGCGACGCTATCCTGGTCGCCGAACGCGAGGCGGCTGCCGGGGATCGGGACGCACTGTTCCAACTCGCCGTGTGGCGACTGATCGGCGAACCTCTCCCACGCGATCTCGCGATCGCACGCGAGCATCTTCGCATGGCGCGCGACGCCGGACATGGCGGTGCCGCGCATATGGAGGTCGCCCTAATCGCCAACGGCAGCGGCGCGCCAGCGGACTGGGGTCAGGCGTACACGCTATTCGAAAACCTATCCCGACACGATGCGGCGGCCAGCGCTCAAATTGAGCTGTTGAAGGCGATGCGAGTCGACGGGCTCGGGATGCCGACCAAGCTTCCCTACCCCGAAATCCTTTCGATACGCCCGCAGGTCAGCTTTTACCGCCAGTTCCTCAGCGAAGCAGAGTGCGCCCATATCGCCAAGGCGAGCGCGTCCTTTCTGGAGCCATCGCTCGTCGTTGATCCTGCCAGCGGGCGACAGGTTCCGCATCCGATCCGGACCTCCGACAGCACGGTCATCAGCCCGACGCGGGAGGATATGGTCATTCGCACGATCAATCTTCGGATCGCCGCCGTCACGCAGACTGATGCAGCGCAAGCGGAGGCGTTGACGATCCTGCGCTACCGGCCGGGACAGCAATATCGCCTGCACCTCGACACATTGCCGAACACGGGCAACCAGCGCATCCGAACGGTGCTGCTGTATCTGAACGGCGGCTTCTCTGGCGGAGAGACTCAGTTTCCGGAGATTGACCTGACGGTTGCCCCCAAAGGCGGCGATGCGATCGTCTTCGACAATGTCACGGAAGACGGACGACCCGACCTTCGCGCCAAACACGCCGGCTTGCCCGTCCGAGCCGGGGCCAAATGGGTGGCCACGCGCTGGATCCGGGCCCGAGCGTTCGATCCCTGGCGAGGCCCCGAACTGACTCTATAGCCACACCCTGTCGAACCGGCTGCCCAGACCGGTGAGCAGCTCGTACTGTGAGCGGCCGGAGGCGGCGGCGGCGCGGTCGAGGGCGTAGTCGATCGTCAGCCAGTCGCCTTCGGCCACCTCGGCGGCGGAGACGTCGACGATCAGCAGGTCCATCGACACCAGCCCGCGCACCGGGCAGGCGCCGTCGCCTGCGAACACCGTACCCACGCTCGAAAAACCGCGGCCGTAGCCGTCGGCATAGCCGATGTTGAGAATCGCCAGTTCCTGGTCCGCCGGCGCGCGATAGGTGGCGTTGTAGCCGGCGGTTTCGCCGGCCAGCATCCGGCGGCGCTGGAGCACCTGCGCCTGCGGAGCCACCACCTGACGGAGCCCCGCCGCCGCCGGGCACGGTACCCCGCCGTACAGCGCCAGCCCCGGCCGGGTGAGATCGAAGCGATAGTCGGCGCCCAGGAAGATGCCGGCGCTGTTGGCGAGGCTGGTGCGCTGCGCCGGCACCCGCGCGGCGACCGCGGCGAACCGGTCGCGCTGGAGGGCGTTCAGCGGGTGGTCCTCGTCCGCGCAGGCGAGGTGGCTGAGCAGGGTCACGATCTCCAGCCCCGCGAATGCCGTCGCCGGCGCATCCCAGCGCAGCCCCAGCCGGTTCATGCCAGTATCGACCATCACGTCGCACGGTCCGCCGCCGCTCTCGCGCCAGCGCGCGGCCTGAGCGGGCGTGTTGAGCACCGGACGGACATGCCGCCAGCGGCGGGCGTCGCTTAGATCCTCCGGACGCGCGCCGTGCAGCACCGACACCGACGGCGCGAGGTCGGCGACCGCCGCGGCCTCGGCCCAGGTCGCGACGAAGAAGTCGCGGCAGCCGGCCTCGCGCAGCCGGCGCACGACGTCGCGCGCGCCCAGCCCATAGCCGTCGGCCTTCACCGCAGCGCCGCACGCCGCGGGGCCGCTTCGCTCGGACAGGGTGCGCCAGTTGTGGACGAGTGCGGCGCCGTCGAGCCGCAGGCGGAGGGGGGCATCGGTCACGCCACGCGCCTAGACCCTGCACGCGCCAGCGTCGAGGGGCGGCTCCCCGCCCCGGCCTCATACCGCCACCGGCCCGCCGCCGCCGCCGCTCTACCGCCACCGCCAAGCCACTTCTGCTTGCGTTTGCGCAAACCAGCATTGCCGATGCTGCGCTTGCACGGCGGTGCAGCATGACCCACCTGCCGGCGATGCTTGCCCCCTCCCCCACCCCGGTGCGCAGCGCCGCGCTGGTCCAGTTCGCGCTCGCCACCGGCGGCTTCGCGATCGGCACCACCGAATTCGCCGCGATGAGCCTGGTCCCCTATTTCGCCCCCGGCCTCGGCATCACCGAGCCGGTCGCAGGCCATGTCATCAGCGCCTATGCGCTGGGGGTAGTCGCCGGCGCGCCGCTGATCGCGGTGCTCGGCGCGCGGCTGTCGCGGTTCGCGCTGCTGATCGGGCTGATGGGATCGTTCGCGCTGTTCAACGGGCTGAGCGCACTCGCGCCGACCTATGGCTGGATGCTGGTCTTCCGCTTCCTCAGCGGCCTGCCGCACGGCGCCTATTTCGGTGCAGCGTCGCTGGTCGCCGCCTCGCTGGTGCCGCCGCAGCAGCGGACGCAAGCGGTCGGGCGGGTGATGCTGGGGCTGACCGTCGCGACGATCCTGGGTGTGCCCGCGGCCAATGCGCTGGGCCAGAGCGTCGGCTGGCGCTGGGGGTTCGGCGTGGTCGCGGTGCTGGCGCTGACCACTGTCGCGCTGCTGGTGGCGCTGGCGCCGCGCGATGCCGCCGATCGCAGCGCCAGCCCGCTCGCCGAGCTGCGCGCGCTCCGCCGCGGGCAGGTGTGGCTGACGCTGGCGATCGGCGCGGTCGGCTTCGGCGGGATGTTCTGCGTCTACACCTATGTCGCCTCGACGCTGCTCGAGGTGACGCGCGTGTCGCCGGCGACCGTGCCGGTGGTGCTGGCGGTGTTCGGCACCGGCATGACCGCGGGCAATCTGATCGTGCCGCGGTTCGCCGACCGCGCGCTGATGCCGACGGTGGCGGTGGTGCTGTTGTGGAGCGCGGCGATGCTCGCGCTCTACAGCTGGGCGGCGCAGTCGCTGTGGACGATCGTGCCGAGCGTATTCGCGATCGGGCTCGGCGGAGCGCTCGGCACCGTGCTGCAGACGCGGCTGATGGACGTGGCGGGCGAGGCGCAGAGCCTGGCGGCCGCGCTCAACCATTCGGCGCTCAACCTCGCCAACGCGATCGGGCCGTGGGTCGGCGGGCTGGCGATCGCCGCCGGCTGGGGCTGGGCCTCGACCGGAATGGTGGGCGCGGTGCTGGCGCTCGGCGGGCTGCCGATCTGGGCGGTTTCGGTGGCGCTCGACCGGCGGCGTGCGGCGGTTTCGCGGGCGGCCTGAAGCAACCCGTCATCCTGACGGAAGTCAGGCTCCATTGCCGCTACCGCAGGAAGCGCGAGCGTAGTGCGAATGGATGCTGACTTTCGTCAGCATGACGGTGAAAAGCTGCCGTACTCCCGCGCAGGCGGGAGTCCAGGGCCACTCACGACGCCGCCCGCGACTCCTGGGCTCCCGCCTTCGCGGGAGCACGGTGAGGGAAGCCTCAGTCCAAATTCGGCCGCAGCCAGCGCTCCGCTTGCTCGACGCTGACGCCACGCCGCGCGGCATAGTCCTCCAGCTGGTCGCGTCCGACGCGGGCGACGCCGAAATACTGGCTGTCCGGGTGGCCGAAGTAGAAGCCGGACACCGCCGCCGTCGGGAGCATCGCGAAGCTCTCGGTCAGCACCAGCCCGGCGCGCTCGCCCGCGTTCAGCATGTCGAACAGCATCGGCTTGAGGCTGTGCTCCGGACAGGCCGGATAGCCCGGCGCGGGACGGATGCCGCGATACTGCTCGCGGATCAGCGCCTCGTTGGTCAGCTGCTCGTCGGGTGCATAGCCCCACAGCGTGGTGCGGACATGCTGGTGCAGCCGCTCCGCGAATGCCTCCGCCAGACGGTCGGCCAGTGCCTTCAGCAGGATGTCGTTGTAGTCGTCGTGCGCCGCCTTGAAGCGGGCGATGTGCGGATCGATGCCGTGGATGCCGACCGCGAAGCCGCCTATCCAGTCGCCTGCGGGGTCGATGAAGTCGGCCAGGCACATGTTCGCCCGCCCCTCGCGCTTGGCGATCTGCTGCCGCAGCATCGGCAGGCGCACGCTCGCCTCGTTGGTCGGATCGAGGTCCGGGGTGTGCAGGTCCGCCGGGAAGGTCGCGCCGTCCGGGCTCACCTGGTCGTCGCGGTGCCGGGTCCGGACGAGGATGTCGTCGCCGTCGCGATGGCACGGCCACAGCCCCGCCACGCCGCGCGCGGTCAGCCACTTTTCCGCGACGATCGTGTCGAGCATCGTCTGCGCATCGGCATAGAGCCCGCGCGCGCTCTCCCCCACCACCGCATCGTCGAGGATCGCGGGGAAGGTGCCGGCGAGTTCCCAGGCACGGAAGAACGGCGTCCAGTCGATATAGTCGCGCAGGTCGGTGAGGTCCCAGTCGTCATACTGGTGGATGCCGGGCCGCGCAGGGGCCGCCGGCTTCTGCGCGAAGTCGGCGACGAAGCCGGCCGCGCGCGCATCGGCGATCGGCAGCAGCGCGCTCTGCCCTTTGCCCTCGCGCGCGGCGCGTACGGCAGCATAATCCTCGGCAACCTTGACCACATAGTCGTCGCGCTGGGTGTCGCTCACCAGCGTGGTCGCGACGCCGACCGCGCGGCTCGCATCGAGCACGTGCACCACCGGCCCGTCATAGGCGGGCGCGATGCGCAGCGCGGTGTGCACCTTGGACGTGGTCGCGCCGCCGATCAGCAGCGGCATCGCCATCTTCGCGCGCTTCATCTCCTCGGCCACGGTCACCATCTCGTCGAGCGAAGGCGTGATGAGCCCGGACAGGCCGATCATGTCGGCGTCGTTCTCCTTGGCCGACTCGAGGATCTTGGACCAGGGCACCATCACGCCTAGGTCGACCACCTCGAAGCCGTTGCACTGGAGCACGACGCCGACGATGTTCTTGCCGATATCGTGGACGTCGCCCTTGACGGTGGCCATCACGACCCTGCCCTTGCCCTTGGCGCCGGGCTCCTTGGCGGCTTCGATGAACGGCAGCAGGTGCGCCACCGCCTTCTTCATCACGCGCGCGGACTTCACCACCTGCGGCAGGAACATTTTGCCCGATCCGAACAGGTCGCCGACCACGTTCATGCCGTCCATCAGCGGGCCTTCGATCACTTCGATCGGCCGTGCGAACTGCTGGCGCGCCTCTTCGGTGTCGTCGACGACGTGCGCATCGATGCCCTTGACCAGCGCATGTTCGAGCCGCTTGGCGACGTCCCATCCGCGCCATTCCGCCGCCTGCTTCTCCGCCGCCGCATCGGTGCCGCGGAAGCGCTCGGCGAGCGCCACCAGCCGCTCGCCGGCCTCCGGATCGCGGTTGAGGATCACGTCCTCGCAGGCGGTGCGCAGCTCCGGCTCGATCTGGTCGTAAACGTCAAGCTGGCCGGCGTTGACGATCGCCATGTCCATGCCCGCCGGAATGGCGTGGTACAGGAACACCGAGTGCATCGCCTTGCGCACCGCCTCGTTGCCGCGGAACGAGAAGGAGAGGTTCGACAGGCCGCCGGAGATATGGACGTGCGGGCAGCGCGCCTTGATCTCGCGGCACGCCTCGATGAAGTCGACGCCGTAGTTGTTGTGCTCCTCGATACCGGTCGCGACCGCGAACACGTTGGGGTCGAAGATGATGTCCTCGGGCGGGAAGCCGATGCCGACCAGCAGCTTGTAGGCGCGCTCGCAGATCTCGACCTTGCGCGCCTGGGTGTCGGCCTGGCCGACCTCGTCGAACGCCATCACCACCACGGCGGCGCCATAGGCCATGCACTTGCGCGCGTGGTCGAGGAAGAGCTCCTCGCCCTCCTTCATGCTGATCGAGTTGACGATCGGCTTGCCGGACACGCACTTCAGCCCCGCCTCGATCACGTCCCATTTGGAGCTGTCGACCATCACCGGGATGCGGGCGATGTCGGGCTCGGCCTGGATCAGCTTGAGGAAGGTGGTCATGGCGTGGTGTGCGTCGAGCAGCCCCTCGTCCATATTGACGTCGAGCACCTGCGCCCCCGCCTCGACCTGCTGGAGCGCGACGTCGACCGCGGCGGCATAGTCGCCCGCCATGATGAGCTTCTTGAAACGCGCCGATCCGGTGACGTTGGTGCGCTCGCCGATGTTGACGAAGTTGGTGGAGGAGAGGGTCATGGATCGAGCTTCGCGAAAGAGATCAGAGAGGGCGGGCGAGGACGAGGTCGTCGTACAGCGTACCGCCGACGTCGAACCGGCGCGTGCCGACGGGCGCGAACCCGTGCTTGCGATAGAAGGCGAGCGCCCGCGCGTTGCGCTCATACACGCCCAGCAGCAGGCGCCTACTGCCCTGTGCGGCCGAAACCACCTGCTGCAGCAACGCCGCCGCCATGCCGTCGCCCTGAAAGCGGGACAGCACATAGATACGCTTCAGTTCGGCGTCGTCTTCGCGCGCGCCCGGCAGGTCCGGCCGCGTCGACAGCGCATAGCCGACCGGTGCCGCGCCCGCATCGAGCTCCGCCAGCCAGGCACGCCCCCCGTCGTCGAGATAGCGCGCATAGGCATCCGGCGCATGCGCCCGCGCGCAATGCGCGACGATCTCCGGCCCGCGCAGCACGCCGGCGAAACTCTCCAGAAAGGTCGCCGCCCCGACGAGCGCCAGCGCGCCGCAATCCTGCGACGTCGCCTCGCGCACGCGCCACGGCGTTGCCGCGTCGTCGCTCACGCCGCCATCGTGAACGGCTCGAGCCCGGCCAGCCGCGTGCGCACCGGCGCCGTCGGGATGGCGCGCGGCGCGAGCCCCTGCACCGCCTCGGCGATCGCCCGGATATGCGCCGGGGTCGATCCGCAGCAGCCGCCCAGCACGTTGACCTGGCTGTTCTCCGCCCAGTCGCGCACCAGCCCCGCAGTGGTTGCCGGCGCCTCGTCATAGGCGCCGAGCTCGTTGGGGAGCCCCGCATTGGGATAGACCATGATCAGCGTGTCGCAGAGCTTCGACAGCGTCGCGACGTGCGGGCGCAGCTGCTCGGCACCGAACGAGCAGTTGAGCCCGATGGTGAGCGGCCGCGCATGGCGCACCGCGTGCCAGAACGCCTCGACCGTGTGGCCCGAGAGGTTGCGGCCGGACAGGTCGGTGAGCGTCATCGACAGCATGATCGGCAGGTCGCGGCCGAGATCGTTGCCCGCCTCGATCGCCGCCTTGATCCCCGCCTTGGCGTTGAGCGTGTCGAACACCGTCTCGATCAGGATGAAGTCGGCGCCGCCCTCGACCAGCGCGTCGATCTGCTCGCGGTACACGTCCTTCAGAGTGTCGAAGTCTATTTCGCGATAGCCGGGATCGTTGACGTCG
This sequence comes from Sphingomonas mangrovi, assembly GCF_047975845.1. NCBI lineage: Bacteria > Pseudomonadati > Pseudomonadota > Alphaproteobacteria > Sphingomonadales > Sphingomonadaceae > Sphingomonas > Sphingomonas mangrovi. The sequence goes on from NZ_JBIUCZ010000019.1 coordinate 53,954, forward strand.
GGGCTCAGCGACAGCGTCTTGTTGGTCGGGCCGATCGCCCCGGCGACGAAGCGCGGGCGCCAAATTCCTTTCTCAGCGTCCTTGGCCTGGAACTCGTCGGCGACGCGGCGGGCGAGCTTCGCGCTCTCGACGTTGATCTCGCGCACCAGATGCTCGGCACCGTAATCGGCCTGGCTGATGCGGTTGGCGGAGAAGGTGTTGGTCTCGGCAATATCCGCTCCCGCCTCGAAATAGGCGCGGTGAATCGCCTCCGGCACCTCGGGCTTGGTCAGCGCGAGGATGTCGTTGTTGCCCTTCTGGTCGTGGACGAGGCCCAGGCTGCCGGCGTAATCGACCTCCGACAGCTTCCAGTTCTGGATCTCGGTCCCGAACGCGCCATCGGTGATCAGCACGCGCTTGGCAGCCTCGGCGAGCAGGGTTTCGCGGGGGGTCATGGTCATGATGCACGTCATCCCAGCGCAGGCTGGGATCTCCTCGTTAGAACGTCCTTGCGGCACGAGGCCCCAACCTTCGCTGGGGCGACGCCTCAGGCGGCGACCGCTCCCGCCGCCACCTTCGGTCGCAGCCCCAGCAGGTGGCAGATCGCGTAGCTCAGCTCAGCCCGGTTGAGCGTGTAAAAGTGGAAGTGGCGCACGTCGCCGGCATACAGCCGGCGCACCATCTCCGCCGCGACCGTCGCCGCGACCAGCTGGCGCGCGCCGGGATGATCGTCGAGCCCCTCGAACAGGCGATCCATCCAGTCCGGAATGGCGGCGCCGCACATGCCGGCGAACTTGCGCGTCTGGGCGACGTTCGACACCGGCAGGATGCCCGGCACGATCTCCGCCGTGATGCCGGCCGCGGTGGCGGCGTCGCGGAAGCGGAAGAAGGCTTCCGGCGTGAAGAAGAACTGGGTGATCGCGCGGGTGGCGCCGGCGTCGAGCTTGCGCTTGAGGTTGTCGAGATCGACGTCGCGGGTACCCGAATCCGGATGGCACTCGGGATAGGCCGCGACGGAAATCTCGAACGGGTGCCGCTTCTTGAGGCCGGCGACCAGATCGGCGGCATTGGCATAGCCGTCTGGATGGGACTGGAACGCCTGGCCCACGACGGGCGCGTCGCCGCGCAGCGCGACGATATGGCGCACGCCCGCCGCCCAATATTCTTCGGCGACCTGATCGATCTCGGCGCGGCTCGCCTCGACGCAGGTCAGGTGCGCGGCCGCCGCCAGGCTGGTCTCGCGTTGGATTCGCGCGACGGTGGCGTGGGTGCGCTCGCGCGTCGACCCGCCGGCGCCGTAGGTGACCGAGACAAAGCGCGGCCCGAGCGGCTCGAGCGTACGCACCGCCTCCCACAACGTCTCTTCCATCTTCGCCGACTTGGGCGGGAAGAATTCGAACGACACCGCGGCATCGCCCGCGAGGTCCGCGAACAGCGGTGCCTCCAGCGCGCGGCGCGCCTCTTCGAGCTGGTTCACCGAAATCGTCATGCCGCCTGTCTCTCCACCCGGGTGGCGCCGACCTTGCGCGCCAGCCACAGCTTCACCGTCAGTTCGCCGCCTTCCAGCGTCTCGGTCTGCACCGGCGCGAGCCCGGCCGCAGCGAACCAGCCGAGCATCTGCTCGTCCGAAAATCCCAGCCGCGCGTGCGCGTCGCGCGTGCGCAGGTCCTCGCGCTCATGCGGCGCGAAGTCGACGATCAGCAGCCGGCCGCCGGCCGCCAGCACCCGCGCCGCCTCGGCGATCGCCGCGCCGGGATGCTGGGCGAAGTGCAGCACATGGTGCAGGATCGCCGCGTCCGCATCGCCGTCCGCCAGCGGCAGGCGGTAGAAATCGGCCTGGCGCAGCTCGGCCTTGTCGAGGCCGCGCTCGGACAGCTTGGCGCGGGCCAGCCGCAGCATTTCCGAGCTGCGATCAATGCCGAGCGCATGGGTCGCCTGCGGCGCGAACAGCTCCAGCATCCGGCCGGTGCCGGTGCCGATGTCGACCAGCGTGCCGATCGCCTGCGCGCCCAGCGCCCGCGCGCATGCCGCCTCGACCTCGCTCTCGGCCACATGCAGCGAGCGGATCGCGTCCCATTCGCCGGCATGCGCCTCGAACCAGGCGGCCGCAGCCTGCGCGCGATCGGCGCGGACCGCGGCGAGCCGGGCGGTGTCGGCGAGCGTCCAGGGATCGCCCTCGCCCGGCGTCCAGGCGTCGATCGCAGCGAGCACCGGCGCCACGCGCTCGGGCGCTCCCAGCGCCACGAACACCCAGCTGCCCTCCTTGCGCCGCTCGGCAAGGCCGGCGTCGACCAGGATCTTGACGTGGCGCGACACGCGCGGCTGGCTCTGCCCGAGCACCTGCGCCAGTTCGCCGACCGACAGCTCCATCGACCGCAGCAGCGCGACGATGCGCAGCCGCGTCGCGTCGGCAAGGGAGCGGAAGATGTCGAGGGCGGGAGCCATGCCGACGCGATATAAAGATTTCTTTATATGCGGTCAATCGCGTGTCGGTGCCGTGCCCTGGTCCGGTGGCGAGGAAACAAGCGCGGCCGCAGCGCGTTCGCCACGCGGAGATTTCACGGTCAACAACCAAAGGAGCCCGACCATGAAGAAGGTGCTACTGCTTCCCATCGCCGCCGCTGCCCTGGGGCTCGCCGCCTGCAGCGACAAGGCGCAGAACGAGACCAGCCAGGCCGCCGACGCGGTCGCGGCGGACGCCGACGCGACGATGGGCGAAGCCGCCGACGACGTTTCGGCAGCGAGCGATCGCGCCTTCGACTCCGCCGAGAACGGCATCGACCGCGCCGGCGATGCGATCGGCAACGCCGCCGACGACGCCGGCCGGGCGATCGATCGCACCGCGGACGACGCCGGCCGAGCGGTGGACCGCGGCACGCGCGAGACCGGGCGCGAGATGGAGCGCGTCGGCAACGACCTCCAGAACTGAGGACGGGCGCGGGCGATCTCCGGGTCGCCCGCCTCTTCGTGTCCAGTCGGATGCGCCGCCTCCTCCCCCTGCTCTTCCCGCTCGCGCTTGCCGGCTGCGGAAGCCCCGACGCGCCGCCCGGCGCCGTGACCGCCGACGAAGGCCGCTCGCTGAACGAGGCGGCGGAGATGCTCGATCGCAACAGCGTCCGCACGTCGGCGCTCGCCCACGACAATCAGACGGATTTGCCATGACCCCGCTTCGCACCCTCGGCGCCACCGACCTCCAGACCCCGCCGCTGGTGCTGGGCGGCAACGTCTTCGGCTGGACCGCGGACAAGGCGACCAGCTTCCGCGTGCTCGACGCCTTCGTCGAACGCGGCGGCCGGATGATCGACACCGCCGACGTCTATTCGGCGTGGGTCGACGGCCATTCGGGCGGCGAGTCCGAACGCGTGATCGGCGAATGGCTCCAGCAGTCGGGCAAGCGCGACCAGGTGCTGATCGCGACCAAGGTCGGCATGCTGCCGGGCGAGGGCGGCGAGAAGCTGGCGCCCGCGCGGATCGCCGCGGCGGTCGACGCCTCGCTCCAGCGGCTCGGCACCGACCACATCGACGTCTATTTCGCGCATCAGGACGACGAGGACGTACCCCAGGCGGCGTATCTCGCCGCCTTCGCCCGGCTGGTCGAGGCGGGGAAGGTCCGCGTCGTCGGCGCCTCCAACTTCCGCGCGATGCGGCTCAAGTCGGCGATCGACGTCGCCACGCGCGAGGGGCTGCCGCACGTCCATGTGTTCCAGCCCGAATATAATCTCGTCAGCCGCACCGGCTTCGAGGGCGAGCTGCAGAACCTCTGCGTCGAGCACAACATCGCGGTGACGCCCTATTACGGCCTGGCGTCGGGCTTCCTGACCGGCAAGTATCGCAGCCGCGACGACCTGTCGAAGAGCGTCCGCGGCAAGGGCATGGCCGATCTGCTGGAGGGCAAGGGCGCCAAGGTGCTCGCGGCGATGGATCAGGTGGCGGACGAGACCGGCGCCAGCCTCGCCCAGATCGCGCTCGCCTGGCTCGCCGCCCAGCCCGGCGTCACCGCGCCGATCGCCAGCGCCACCAGCGTGGAACAGGTCGAGGAACTGACCGGATCCTGGGACGTGGAGCTGAGCGACGACCAGCTCGAACGGCTGACCGACGCGGGAGTCTGAGGGCAGCGCCCTCCACCCGCCTCCGCCTATCGTCCCTCTTCCGTTCGCCTCGAGGAGCCGTCGAGCTTGTCGAGACGGCGAATCGAGAGGTCGGGACTTGCGGCTCTCTCGATACGGCCTCCCGACACGCTCGATCCCTACTCGAGACGAACGGGGTAGGGATGACTGTCGATCCGCGCTACGGCAGCACCGCCACCGGCAGCGCCTCGAACGCCGGCTTCGCCAGCAGATAGCCCTGCACCAGATCGACGCCCAGCGCCTGCACCGCCTCCAGCTCGCCGCGAGTCTCGATCCCTTCGGCGATCACCGCCACCCCCAGCTTCCGGCACAGCTCGACCATGCTGCCGACGATCAGCCGCCGCGGCACGCTCGAGTCGATGCCGCGCAGCAGCTCCATGTCGAGCTTGATCACGTCGGGCTGGAAGCGCGCGAGCAGGTTGAGCCCGGCGTGCCCCGCCCCGAAATCGTCGAGCGCGGTGGCGAACCCCATCTCGCGATAGGCGGCGACGATGGTGAGGACATGGTCGGGATCGGCCATCTTCTCGTTCTCGGTGAACTCGAACATCAGCCGGTCGGTGGGTAGCCCGGTCGCCTGGGCGGTGCGCAGCGTCAGCTGGATGCACGCCTTGGGCGAATAGACCGCGTTGGGGAGGAAATTGATCGACAGCCGCGCATCGCCGTCGAGCAGCCCCGCCGCGACCGCCCGCTCGATCGCTTCGACGCGGCAGCGCTGGTCGAACGCATAGCGGTTCTCGGGCGTCACCTGCGCCAGCACGCTCGCGGCGGAGGCGCCGTCGGCGCCGCGCACCAAGGCTTCATAGGCCCAGGTCTTGCCGCTGGGCAGGTGGACGATCGGCTGGAACGCCATCGAGATGGCGAAATCGAGCGCCTGGCCGTCCCGGCAGCCGCTGCACCCCGTCGCGGAAATATCGGTCATGCTTCGCCCCTCGCATCAAAGTCTTAGCATCCGGTTGCGTCAGTCGCCGGCGAAGGCGAACGGCGTCACCCCGCCCTCGCGCTCGTGGACCAGCAGCGCGTGGCCGGCGGGCGGTGCCGAGCGCTGGCCGCAATCGCGCCGCGTGCAGGCGCGGCAGCCGAGGCCGATACCCACCGCCTCGCCGCCCAGGTCGACCCCGCGCGCCGCCGCCCAGCCGCGTGCCTGCTCGGCCGACAGCAGCAGCGCCACCGCATAGCGCGCGCGCACCCCCGCCACCTCGCCGACCGCGGGGTGGACGACATGCGCCCAGCCGAACCAGCGGCTGCCGTCCTCCAGCTCGACCAGCTGGGTCACGCCCGCATCGGTGCGGGCGAACGCCTCGAACCCCGCCCACAGCGGGCACAGCCCCGCGGCATCGGCCATCGGCGCGCCGCTCATCCCCGCGAATCGCTTCGACACCTGCCCGGCGCGGTCGATCCGCAGCAGGCAGAAGGCGAGCCCGCGCGCCCCGACCCGACCGAGCGTGGTCAGCCGGTGCGCGACCTGTTCGAGCGAGGTGCCGAACCGCCGCGCGAGCAGCGACACGTCGTAGCCGGTCGCTTCGCACGCGCGCAGGAAGCGGGCATAGGGCATGGTCACCGCCGCGGCGAAATAGCCGAGCAGGTGGCGGCGATAGAGGCGTTCGGCGACCCGGTCGGTGAACCCCGCGCCGCGCACCAGCGCCTCGATCGGCACACGCGCCTCGCTCTGGCCCATCTGGCGCGCGAGCACGTGCAGGCGCTGCGCCGGGCTCAGCAGCTCGGACAGCTGCAACTGGCGCGCGTGGAGGTCGAGCCGGTGGAGCCGGTCAGGCAGCACCTCGACCGGCAGCACCCGCACCGACAGATGGTGGCGCACGCGCAGCCGCTCGCCGAGCGCGGCGGTGAGGTCGGAAGCCGACAGCCGCAGCTCGTCGGCGACGCCTTCGGCCAGCGCGTCGAGATCGGCGAAATGGTTGCGCCAGCGCTCGACCTCGCGCCGCACCAGCGTCTGCGGGTCGTCGGCCGCGACCGCCTGCGCCGCCCCCGCCCCGCCGAGCCGGTCGAAGGCGCGGGCGAACGCCTCGGCACCGCCCGGCGCACTCGCCAGCCATTCGGCGACCTCGTGCCGGTCGATCTCCAGATCGGCGAACATCGGGTCTGCCAGCCGCCGACGCAGCGCGTCGATGCCACCGGCCGGCTCGCCGGTGGCCAGCGAGCGCGGATCGAAGTCGAACCGCTCGGCGAGCCGCACCAGCAGCGCCGCCGACACCGGGCGCTGGTTGCGCTCGACCAGGTTGAGATAGCTGGCCGAGATGCCGAGCAGTTCGGCCATCGCCGCCTGGGTGAGGCCGCCCTGCCGTCGCAGCCGCCGCACCGCATGTCCCGCCAGCAGCTTGCGCTCCGCCATTCCGCCCTCCCGAAGACTGCAAAGACTTTACAGCTTCACCAATCGGCGGGCCAGCGCTTCCACTCGCTTACCCTTATTCCTGCGCGCCGCCTCTTCTGGAAAGCGCGGCCGTCCGGCACACAGGCCGTGCCCGCTCCTGGCGGCGCCCAGCTGTAAAGGACGTGACAATGTCGCTCAGCTTCGACGACCTGGTCCCCGCCCCCGCCGGCCGCTTCGCCGGCATCGCGCGCCCCTATACCGCCGAGGCGGTGGCACGGCTGCGCGGATCGGTCTCGGTCGAGCACACGCTGGCGCGGCGCGGTGCGGAAAAGCTGTGGGAGCTGCTCGGCAGCGAGGACTATCTCCATGCGCTCGGCGCGCTGTCGGGCAACCAGGCGATGCAGATGGTGCGCGCCGGGTTGAAGGCGATCTACCTGTCCGGCTGGCAGGTCGCCGCCGACGCCAACACCGCCGGGCAGATGTACCCCGACCAGTCGCTCTACCCGGCGAACGCGGGGCCGGAGCTGGCGCGCCGGATCAACGCCACCTTCCAGCGCGCCGACCAGATCGAGCATATAGAAGGCGGTGCACACCGCGACTGGTTCGCGCCGATCATCGCCGATGCCGAAGCCGGCTTCGGCGGGCCGCTCAACTGCTTCGAGATCATGAAGGCCTATATCGCCGCGGGTGCCGCCGGCGTGCACTACGAGGATCAGCTCGCCGCGGAGAAGAAGTGCGGGCACCTGGGTGGCAAGGTGCTGATCCCGACGGCGGCGCACGTCCGCAACCTCGACGCGGCAAGGCTCGCGGCGGACGTGGCGGGCGTGCCGACGGTGATCTGCGCGCGGACGGATGCCGAAAGCGCGCGGCTGATCACCTCGGACATCGATCCGCGCGACCGCCCGTTCCTCACCGGGGAGCGGACACCCGAGGGGTTCTTCCGGCTGAAGCCCGGCACCGGGCTCGACCATTGCATCGCCCGCGGGCTCGCCTTCGCGCCCCATGCCGACCTGTTGTGGTGGGAGACGTCGAAGCCCGATCTCGCCGACGCGCGCCGCTTCGCCGAGGCGATCCACGCACGCTTCCCCGGCAAGATGCTCGCCTACAACTGCTCGCCCAGCTTCAACTGGGAGCGTAACCTCGACCTCGACACGATCGTCCGATTCCAGCGCGAGCTGGGCGCGATGGGGTACAAGTTCCAATTCGTGACGCTGGCGGGCTTCCACCAACTCAACCACGGCATGTTCGAACTGGCGCGCGGCTATCGCGAGCATGGCATGGCCGCCTATTCGGCGCTCCAGCAGGCGGAGTTCGCGTCGGAGGCACACGGCTACACCGCGACCCGCCACCAGCGCGAGGTCGGCACCGGCTATTTCGACCTGGTGGCGACCACGCTCGCCGGCGGCGAAGCCTCGACCACCGCGCTCGCCCAATCCACCGAAGCGGCCCAGTTCGAGAAGGCCGCATGACCGCGCAGCGCCCGCCTGGCCCGCCCCCCGCCGGCGGGCGCTGCGCCCCTTCGCAGGAGAGTGACATGCCCCAACCGACCCGCAGCCGCGCCGTGTTCTCGACCGAGGACTTCCAGCTGATCAAGGAAGCCGTCGCCGAACATGTGAAGCGCCTGGCCGACGATCCGCGCTCGTCGAAGTTCAGCAACCTCTATCACCGTCTCGGCCGGGTCTGACCCGCGCCCCACCCGTTCCTGGGGAGGAAAGGTGCCCGCCGGAGCGATCCGGCGGGCATTTTCGTGGTTCAAAGGGCGGGCGCGACCAGCCTCACCATCCGTCATCCTGACGGAAGTCAGGATCCATTGCCGCTACCGCCCGAGGCGCGAGAACCGCGTCGCGATCCAAACCACCCGGCGGGCGGCTCCACTCCGAGCCCCGCCCGTCGGGGCTGCCGTGCCCCAATCGCGAACGCTGCGCGAATGGATGCTGACTTCCGTCAGCATGACGAGGGGAGCGCGGAGAGTTGGCGACCCGTCAGTCGACCATGCCGCCGGCCGCGAGCACCGCGAGCGTCACCAGTTCGCTGGCGGACGAGGTCATCGGCGCGATCTGCACCGGCTTCTCCATGCCGATCAGCATCGGCCCGATCATGTCGTCGCCGCCGAGCTCGCGCAGCAGCTTGGCCGAGATGTTGGCCGACTGCAGCCCCGGCATGATGAGGACGTTGGCCGGGCCCGACAACCGCGCGAACGGATAGTTGGCGAGCTGGCGCGGGTTGAGCGCGACGTCGGGGGCCATCTCGCCCTCGTACTCGAAGCTCACCTGGCGCTGGTCGAGCACGCCGACCGCGCCGCGCAGCGCCTCGAGCCACTTGCCCTCCGGATTGCCGAAGGTCGAGTAGCTGAGGAAGGCGACGCGCGGCTCGTGGCCCATGCGGCGCGCGACCTGCGCGGTCGCCTCGGCGATATCGGCGAGTTCCTCGGAGTTGGGGCGCTCGTTGACCGTCGTGTCGGCGATGAACACGGTGTGGCTCTGTCCGACCATGACGTGGATGCCGAACGGCGTGCGCCCCGCCTTCGGGTCGATCACGCGGCGCAGTGCGCGGATCGTCTGCGCATAGGTGCGGGTGACGCCGGTGATCATCGCGTCGCCCTCGCCCAGCTGGAGCAGCAGCGCGCCGAAGATGTTGCGGTCCTGGTTCACCATCCGCTCGCAGTCGCGGCGGAGGTACCCCCGGCGCTGGAGCCGCGCGTAGAGGAAGTCGACCATCTGCGGCACCAGCGGCGAATGGCGGCTGTTGTGGACCTCGTACGTCTCGGGATCGGTGACGCCCAGCGCGCGCAGCCGGTCGTGCACGTCGTCGCGCCCGACGAGCACCGGCGTGCCGTAGCCGCCCTCGCGGAAGTTGATCGCCGCGCGCAGCACCACCTCTTCCTCGCCCTCGGCGAAGATCACCCGCTTCGGCCGCGCCCGCGCGCCTTCGTAGGCGAGGCTGAGCACCGAGGTCGTCGGGTTGAGCCGCGCGCGAAGCGTCTCGCGATAGGCGTCCATGTCGACGATCGGCTTGGTCGCGACGCCCGAGTCCATCGCCGCCTTGGCGACGGCGGCGGGGACCAGCTCCATCAGCCGCGGATCGAACGGCGCGGGGATGATGTATTCGGGGCCGAAGCTGTGCTTGACGCCATAGGCCAGCGCGACCTCCTCGGGCACCTGCTGGCGCGCGAGCTTGGCGAGCGCCTCGGCGGCGGCGACCTTCATCGCGTCGTTGATCGTCGTCGCCCGGACGTCGAGCGCCCCGCGGAAGATGAACGGGAAGCCGAGCACGTTGTTGACCTGGTTCGGATAGTCCGACCGGCCGGTGGCGATGATGACGTCCGGGCGCGCGGCCTTGGCCTCCGGCGGGGTGATCTCCGGATCGGGGTTCGCCATTGCGAACACGATCGGGCTGGGCGCCATCTTCTTCAGCAGCTCGGCCGGCAGCGCGTTGGCGGCGGACAGCCCCATGAACACGTCGGCGCCGTCGAGCGCCTCGGCGAGCGTGCGCTTGGTCGTGGCGACCGCATGCGCGGACTTCCACTGGTTCATCCCCTCTTCGCGGCCCTGGTAGAGCACGCCGTCGAGGTCGACCATCAGCAGGTTCTCCTGCCGCACGCCCATCGCCTTGACGAGATCGGCGCAGGCGAGCGCGGCCGCGCCGGCGCCGTTCATCACCACCTTGGTCGTCGCGATGTCGCGCTTGGTCAGGTACAGTGCGTTGATGAGGCCGGCGGCGGCGATGATGGCGGTGCCGTGCTGGTCGTCGTGGAAGACGGGAATGTTCATCCGCTCGCGCAGCGTCTGCTCGATGATGAAGCATTCGGGGGACTTGATGTCCTCCAAGTTGATGCCGCCGAAGCTCGGCTCCATGAGCTCGACTGCGTCGATGAAGCGGTCGACGTCCTCGGTCTTCAGCTCGATGTCGATCGAATCAACGTCGGCGAAGCGCTTGAACAGCACCGACTTGCCTTCCATCACCGGCTTGGACGCGAGCGCGCCCAGGTTGCCGAGACCGAGGATCGCGGTTCCGTTGGAGATCACCGCGACCAGGTTGCCCTTGGCGGTATAGTCGTAGGCGGTGGCGGGGTCCGCGGCGATCGCGCGCACCGGCACGGCGACGCCCGGCGAATAGGCGAGCGCCAGGTCGCGCTGGGTCGACATCGGCTTCGATGCGACGATCTCGATCTTGCCCGGCCGACCCTCCGAGTGGAACAGCAGCGCCTCGCGCTCGGAGAATTGGACGTTCGATTCTTCTGCCATCTGCAACCTTCCCGCACTGATGGCTCTGCCCTTAGGATGCATCCTCGCCTCCGTCACCCCACCCGCGGGCATGACGCCGACGCTTTGTTCGGCTACCCACGCGCGCATGCCTGCCGTTCCAGCTCCCACCCCGATGATGGCGCAATATCTCGCGCTCAAGGCCGAAGCCGCCGACTGTCTGCTCTTTTACCGCATGGGCGACTTTTTCGAACTCTTTCATGACGATGCCAAGGTGGCATCAGCGGTGCTCGACATCGCGCTCACCGCGCGCGGCGAGCATGAGGGCGCGAAGATCCCGATGTGCGGCGTGCCGGTGCACGCGGCCGAGGGCTATCTGGCGCGGCTGATCAAGGCCGGCCACCGCGTCGCCATCGCCGAACAGGTCGAAACGCCTGAGGAAGCCAAGAAGCGCGGCGGCTCCAAGGCGCTGGTCGCGCGCGCGATCGTGCGCGTCGTGACCGCCGGCACGCTGACCGAGGAGGCGCTGCTCGACGCGCGCGCCGCCAACTGGTGCGTAGCGGTGGGCGAAGCGGGCGGCGAGGTCGCGATCGCCGCGGCCGACGTGTCCACCGGCCGGTTCGAGCTGATCGAGACCGATGCCGCGGCACTGTCCGCAACCCTCGCGCGGCTGGGCCCGGCCGAAGTCGTCGCCTCGGAGGCGTCCGCCTTTGCCGAGGCCGCGACGAGTCTGCGCCCGCGCATCGATTTCGACAGCGCGGCCGGCGAGGCGCGGCTCAAGACGCTGTTCGGGGTCGCGACGCTCGACGGGTTCGGCAGCTTCGGCCGTGCCGGTCTCGCCGCGGCGGGCGGGCTCGTCGCCTATCTCGACCATGCCGCGCGCGGCAGCCTGCCGTTCCTGCGGCCGCCGGTCGTCTCCAGCAACGACCAGTGTATGGCGGTCGACGCGGCGACTCGCGAAAGCCTGGAGCTGACCCGCACGACCTCGGGCGCGCGCAACGGCAGCCTGCTCGACGCGGTCGACCGCACAGTGACGGGTGCCGGCGCGCGGCTGCTCGGCGCCGACATCGCCGCGCCGCTGATGGACCGTGGGCAGATCGAGGCGCGGCTCGATGCGGTCACCCGCTTCCACGACGATCCCGGCCTTCGCCACGGCGTGCGATCGGCGTTGCGCGCGCTCCCCGATGTCGGCCGTGCGCTCGGCCGGATCGCGGCGGGGCGCGGAAGCCCGCGCGATCTCGGCCAGCTGCGCGACGGGCTCGACAGCGCCCGTGCGCTCGGCGACCGGCTGGAGCAACTGGCGGACGCCCCGCCGCTGCTTGGCCACCTGGCGCCGGCGCTGCGCGGCCACGGCGCGCTGGTCGAACTGCTGACCCGCGCGCTCGTCCCCTCCCCGCCGATCGACGCGACCAACGGCGGCTATATCGCGGAAGGCTATGACGCGGCGCTCGACGATCTGCGCGCGACCGGTGCCGGCGGCCGCCGCGCCATCGCCGCGCTGGAGGCCGAGTTCCGCACCCGCACCGGCGTCAACACGCTCAAGATCCGCCACAACGGCGTGCTCGGCTATCACATCGAAGTGCCGGCCCGCGCCGCCGACGCGCTGATGAAGCCCGACAGCGGCTTCACCCACCGCCAGACGCTCGCCGGCTGCGTGCGGTTCAATGCGCCGGAGCTGCACGAGGTGGCGCTGAAGGTCACCCAGGCCGGCGCGCATGCGCTCGCCGCCGAGGCCGCGCATCTGGAGGAGCTGACCGGCCAGGTGCTGGAGCGGCGCGAAGCCGTCGCCGCCACCGCCGACGCGCTCGCCCGCATCGACGTCGCCGCCGGTCTCGCCGAACGCGCCGCCGAGGGCGGCTGGGCACGGCCCGATCTGGTCGACCACGCCTGCCTGGAGATCGAGGGCGGGCGCCATCCGGTGGTCGAGGCCGCGGTCGCCAAGGCCGGCGGGCGCTTCGTCGCCAACGACTGCCGTCTGGCCGAGGACAATCGTCTGTGGCTGGTGACCGGCCCCAACATGGGCGGCAAGTCGACCTTCCTGCGCCAGAACGCGCTGATCGCGGTGCTGGCGCAGGCGGGCAGCTACGTCCCCGCGACCCGCGCCACGCTGGGGCTGGTCGACCGGCTGTTCAGCCGCGTCGGCGCCTCGGACAATCTCGCGCGCGGGCGTTCGACCTTCATGGTCGAGATGGTCGAGACCGCCGCGATCCTGGCGCAGGCGACCCCGCGCAGCTTCGTGATCCTGGACGAGGTCGGGCGCGGCACCTCGACCTACGATGGCCTCGCCATCGCCTGGGCGGTGGTGGAGGCGATCCACGAGGACAATCGCTGCCGCTGCCTGTTCGCGACCCATTATCACGAGCTCACCCGCCTGGCGGAGCGCTGCGACGCGCTGAGCCTGCACCACGTCCGCGCGCGCGAGTGGAAGGGCGACCTGGTCCTGCTCCACGAATTGGGCGAGGGCCCAGCCGACCGCAGCTATGGCCTGGCGGTCGCGCGGCTCGCCGGGCTGCCGCCGGCGACGGTCGCGCGGGCGAAGGCGGTGCTGGCGAAGCTGGAGGCGGGGCGGCAGAAGACCGGCGGGCTTGCCGCCGGGCTCGACGACCTGCCGCTGTTCGCCGCCGCCCAGCCGGTGGCGGAGGAGACGCCGGACGCGCTGCGAAGCGAACTGGCGGCGCTGGACGTGGACGCGCTGACGCCCCGCGCCGCGCTGGAGGCGCTGTATCGGCTGAAGGAGATGGCGGGGAACGGGTGATGCCACTTCGTCACCCCCCTCTCCCGTCACCCCAGCGGAAGCTGGGGTCTCCCGCGGCTCCTGTGCCGCCCTCTCACCGGGAGATCCCAGCTTTCGCGGGACATTTGCATAACCGGTTTTTTGGTGAAGCGGTGGCGTGAATGGTGGTTGCGGCGGCGGGAGTGGCGACGCGGCGGGGAT
>NZ_JBIUCZ010000020.1:0-63843 GCF_047975845.1 Sphingomonas mangrovi
GAAGCCGGGCAATCGCACACCGTTCCGCATACGAGAGCTGTCGGTACCTGGTTCCCATCGCAACACCTCAACCTGGTGTTGCACTTCGTTTGTGAACTCGGGGGATCCATTGCCGCTACCGCCGGAAGCGCGAGCGTGGCGCGAATGGATGCTGACTTCCGTCAGCATGACGGGTCGCGTGGGGCGGCCGGCGCGCCCCTCAGATCGTCACGAGGTTGTTGAGGTTGATGATCGGCAGCAGGATCGCGAGCACCATCAGCAGCACCAGCCCACCCATCAGCAGCAGCACCAGCGGCTCGACCAGCGCGACCAGCGTCGCGGTGAGCGCGTCGAGTTCGCGCTCCAGCTCGGTGGCGGCGCGGTCGAGCGCGGGGGCGAGGCGGCCGCTCGATTCGCCCGAGGCGACGATCGCGACCAGCATCGACGGGAACGCCTCCGCCTCCGCCATCGCGGCGCGCAGACTCAGCCCCTCGCGGACGCGGTGGGCGACGCCCAGCGCCTTGTCGCGCACCCAGCGGTTGGGGGTGACCGCGGCGGCGGCGTGGAGCGCCTCGACCAGCGGAACCGCGCTGCCGACCAATGTCGCGAGGCTCCCGGCGAAGCGCGCGGCGTTGTGCTGGCGGCTGAAGCGGCGGAACGGGCGGCGTTCGGAGAGGAAGCGGTCGACCCGCAGCCGGTTGGCGGGCACCCGCATCCAGCGCCCGGCGACCAGCACCACCACCAGCGCGATGCCGGCGACGATGAGCCCGTAGTTCTGGATGAACGCCGACAGCGCGATCAGCGCGCGGGTGAGGAACGGCAGCTCGGCGCCGCGCGACACGAACACGCGGACGATGTCGGGCACGACATAGACCATCAGCAGCACCATCATCCCGAACGAGACGGTGGCGAGCAGCGCCGGATAGAGCAGCGCCAGCTGGAGCTTCTGCCCATTGGCGTGGCGAGTCTCGACGAAGGCGGCGAGGTGGTTGAGCACGTCGGTCAGCCGCCCGGACTGCTCGCCGGCCGAGACCGAGGCGGTGTAGAAGCCGGGAAAGGCACGCGGGTGGCGCGACAGCGCGGCGGCGAAGCTGCGCCCGTCGAGGATGGCGGCGCGCACGTCGAGCAGCAGCGCGCTCACCGTCGCCTGCTCCGCTTGGCCGGCGACCAGCCGGAGCGCTTCCTCGATGGCAACGTCGGAGCCGACCAGAGTCGCGATCTGGCGGGTGATGGTGGCGAGCTGGCGCGGGGTGATGCCGCGCCGCCGGAGCGACGGCAGCCGCAGCGTGCCCACGCTCGCGCGCTTCTCCCCTGCCACTTCGACGGACAGCGGCAGCAGCGCCTGGTCGCGCAGCAGCGCGCGTGCGGCAGCCGGGCTCGACGCTTCGACGATCCCCTTGCGGGTGGCGCCGGCGCGATCGGCGGCGCGATAGGCATAGGCGGTCATGCGAAGCTCGCGCGGAAGTTGAGGAAGTTGAGGCCTGCGCACGCTTCGATCGGAAGCACGTCGGGCGTGTGACAGAAGGGGCGGCAGAGCATCGCGCGCGACGAAAGCACAAGCCGGCGCGGTAGGACAGAGGGAAGCAGCGAGTCCGACCGTCTGTCCCTCATAGCCAAACCGCAGCCCCCCCCCGTCATGCTGACGCAAGTCGGCATCCAGATGCGCCACGCTGGAGGCGCGAGCGAAGCGGCAATGGATCCTGACTTCCGTCAGGATGACGAAGTGGGGAATTTCGTCGTTTCACGCGGGCCCTTGAGATCACGCCATCGCACAGGCATTAGCAAAGCTGATAAATATGAGGAGAGCGACGATGCGCAGCCTGCGCTGGATGATGCTGCCGGCCGTCGCGCTGGCGACGACTGCCGTTCCCGCCACAGCGGCCGTCGAGGCGCCCGCGGCGGTGGCGACCAACCCGCTGCTTCCCGGCGGCCCCGATCCGTGGATCGTGCGCGACGGCGACACCTATTACTATATGGCGACGCGAGGCGACCGGCTGGCAATCCGGGCGACGCGCGACCTCGCGCGGCTAGCCGAGGCGAAGGAGACGGTGGTGTGGCGCCCGCCGGTGACGGGGCCGAACGCGCAGTCGATCTGGGCGCCCGAGCTGCATCGCATCGACGGCAAATGGTACATCTACTACACCGCCGCAGCCGCCGGGCACGACGACGACGCGCATCGCGGCGTGTTCGTGCTGGAGAATGCCGGCGCCGATCCGCTCAAGGGAACGTGGGTCGACCGCGGCCGGGTGGCGACCGCGCGGCCGGGGATCGACGGCACCACCTTCGCGCACCGCGGCAAGCGCTATTTCGTCTATTCGCCCTATGTCGGCGACGAAAGCGACCTCGCCATCGTCGCGATGCGCAATCCCTGGACGGTGACCGGGCCCGAGACGATCCTGGCGCGGCCCGACCGCGAATGGGAGCGCCAGGGCGGGCGCCAGATCCTGGAGGGGCCGGCGTTCCTCCAGGGCCCCAAGGGCGAGCTGTTCCTGGCCTATTCGGGCAGCGCCTGCTGGTCGGACGGCTATGCCGTCGGGCTGCTGCGCGCGCCCGCCGACGCCGATCCGCTCAAGGCCGCGTCGTGGACCAAGGCGCCCGAGCCGATCCTCAAGACCACGCCGTCCGCGGGCGTGTTCGCGCCGGGGCACAACGGCTTCTTCACCGGCAGGGACGGGTCGACCTGGATGGTCTACCACGCCAACACCGCCGCCGAGATGGGCTGCACCGGCAAGCGCGCGCCGCACATCCAGCGCGTGACGTTCGACACCAGCGGCGCGCCGACGCTGCCGAAGCTCGACCGGGAGGCGGTGGTGCCGTGAGGTTGCCCCTTTCGTCATCCTGACGGAAGTCAGGATCCATTGCCGCTCCGCTTGAGCCGCCGGCGTTGCGCGAATGGATGCTGACTTTCGTCAGCATGACGGGGTGTTGGGCATGTTCGTGCTCCTGCGCAGGCAGGAGCCCAGAGCCAAACAGCGCATCGCTTGTCATCCTGGGCTCCTGCCTTCGCAGGAGCACGGGACCCGGTCACCCCTCGTCGCGCACCACGCGCGCGACTTCCTCCACCGTCGTGACGCCGGCGCGGACCTTGGCGGCGCCGTCGTCGAGCATCGAGGGGTTGTCGCGGCGGGCGGCGCGTTCGAGCTCGGCTTCCGAGGCGCCGTCGTGGATCAGCGCCTGGAACGCGTCGTCCACCGCGACCACCTCGTACAGCCCGGCGCGGCCGGCATAGCCGTCGCCGTGGCAGGCGTCGCAGCCGGTGGCGCGCCACAGCGGCTCGCCGAGCGCGATCGCGCCGCCCATCAGCAGCACGTCGCCCTCGCCCGCCACCTCCTCGCGCCGGCAGTCGGGGCACAGCCGCCGCACCAGCCGCTGCGCGACCAGCCCCACGACCATCGGCGCCAGCAGATAGCGCTCGACGCCCATGTCGATCAGGCGGGTGACGGAGCCGACCGCGGAGTTGGTGTGCAGCGTCGACAGCACGAAATGGCCGGTCATCGACGAGCGCACGGCGACCTGCGCGGTTTCCTGGTCGCGGATCTCGCCGACCATGATGACGTCCGGGTCCTGGCGCAGGATGGCGCGCAGGCCCCGGGCGAAGGTGAGGTCGGTGCGCGGGTTGACCTGGGTCTGGCCGATGCCGGGCAGCTCGTACTCGATCGGGTCCTCGACCGTCATGATGTTGCGGCGACGGTCGTTGAGGCGGGTGAGCGCGGTGTAGAGCGTCGTGGTCTTGCCCGAGCCGGTCGGGCCGGTGACGAGCAGCATGCCGTGCGGGCGCTCGAGCAGGCGGGTGAAGACGGTGACGTCGCGGTCCGACATGCCCAGGCTCGGCAGGTCGAGGCGCAGCCCGCCGCGTTCGAGCAGGCGCAGCACCACGCGTTCGCCATGCTGGGTGGGAATGGTGGAGACGCGCGCGTCGACGTCGTGACCGCCGATGCGCAGCGTCACGCGGCCGTCCTGGGGCACGCGCTTCTCGGCGATGTCGAGCTTCGCCATCACCTTGATGCGGCTGACCAGCAACGGCGCAAGCGCACGCTGCGGCTCGACGATGTCGCGCAAGACGCCGTCGATGCGGAAGCGAACGACGAGGCGCTTCTCCTGCGTCTCGACATGCACGTCCGACGCGCGTTCCTTCACCGCCTCGAGCAGCAGCGCGTTGATGAGGCGGATGACGGGCGAATCGTCGCGGCTGTCGAGCAGGTCGTCGACCGAGGCGGCGCTGTCGGCGAGCGCGGCGAGGTCCTGTTCGGCAAGTTCGATATCGGCGGCGGTGGTGGCGCTGCCGCCATAGGCCTGGGCGAGCGCGGTCTCGAAGGCATCGTCGGCGACCGGCAGAAAGGCCGCGCCGGGAGCGATGCGCTGGACCTCCAGCAGCGCATCTAGCGGTGCGCCCGCGCGGTGGAGGCATTCGACGCCCGTGCCGGCGGGGCGCAGCAGCACGCCGGCGCGGCGGGCATAGCCATAGGGCAGGCGCTCGGCGGGTGCGTCCTCGACCACCAGCAGCGTATCGGTCATCCGCCGAACTCCACGGTGGCCGAGACCCGGCCGGGGGCGCCGCCGCGCACGATCGACACCTGCTTGACGCCGAGCGTGGTGGTGCGCGCGACCTCGTCGATCCAGCGGATCACGCCGTCGTAGCCGCCGTCGGCCACCGTGACGCGATAGCCGCCGGCGACCAGCGGCACCGTCTGGACCGCCAGCCCCGCCCGCCCCGCGGCGGCGGCGATCGCCGCATCGGGGGGCCCGGCGGCGAGCGGCTGCGCCGGCGGCAGCGTACCGGCGGCGCGGATGCGGGCGTTGAGCGTCTCGAACTGGCGGATGTCGGCGCGCGCATCGGCGCGCGCGGCCTGGATCGGCTTCACCACGCCATAGACCGCCACCAGCAGCACCAGCAACGCGCCCAGCGTGCCGACCAGCACCCGCTCGCGCGCACTCAGCCCGCTCCACCAGCGATCGGCGCGGGCGATGGCCGCCTCCAGCCGCGAGCGTTGGAGAAGCCGCACGATCATGCGCCCGCCGCCGTCACGCGGATGCCGCCCGCCGGATCGGCGGCGACGGTGGCGTCGATCCGCGCCGCCGACAGTGCGGCGCGCAGCCGGTCGGCGGCCCCCGCATCGCCGGCGTCGAGATCGAGCACCAGCCGGCTGCCGCTCCACTGCATCGACCGGACCGCGATCTGCGGCGCGAGCGGCGCCAGCGCGGCGGCGACGCGGGTAAGTGCAGGGACGAAGCGATTGTCGCCGGTGGCGCGCGGCAGCCGGTCGGCGACGCTGCCGGGCAGGTCGGGCGCCTGTGCGAGATCGGGCGCCGCGGTGGCGAGCAGCGTGCGCGTCTCCGCCTCGCGCCGGTCGGCGATCGCGCGCAGCATCAGCGTGTCGGCGGCGGCGATGACGCCGTGCGCGACCAGCGCGGCGACCGCGACCATCGCCAGCTTGCGCACGAAGGTGGAGCCGGCGCCGCGGCGCGCGTAGCGACCCTGGCGCAGATCGAGCGCCGGCACCGCCAGCGTCATCCCGAGCGGCTGGGACTCAGCGGCCTGCGCCCCGAACGCCTCGGCCAGCGGCTCGCCGAACGACGCGATGTCCGGCTTGGCCGCGGCCTGCCACGCGGCGGGGAGCATCGCCGCGGGAACGGCGAAGCCGGTGCCGTCGCCGGCGCGCACCGCCGCGCGTCCGCCGCGCTGCGCCACGTTCCACGCGCCCTCCGCCGGACGCGGCAGCGCGAGCGCGTCGGGGATCAGCGCGGCCTCGCCCAACCCGTGCGCCTCGGCGAGCGCGAGCCACTCGGCCATGACGCTGTGGCGCACCACCGCGACCAGATAGCGCTGCGGCGCCAGCGCCTCGCCGATCGCCAGGTGCACCAGGTCGAGCGGATCGGCGATGCGGTCCTCGATCGCGAAGGGCAGCGCCTCCAGCCGCTGCGCCCGGCTGGCGAGCGGCAGGTCCACCGCGAGCAGCAGCAGCCGCTCGGACGGCACCAGCACGGTTGCGGGACCCTCGGCATCGGCTATGATCGGGCGTTCGCCCTCGAGCGTCCACACGCCGGCGGCAGTGCTATCCGCCTCTGGGACGGTCATATTTGAGTCATCAGGCGAACGCATGGAGCCGGGATGCGCATCTTTTCACAACAGTTTCATGACAGCGTCGCCGGCACCGTGGCAGCCTGGACGGCAAGCCGCAAGCCGCGCGTGCGTGGCGCGTCGCCCGTGCCGGCGTCCGAGGCGGGGCTGACGCTGGTCGAGATGATCGTGGTGCTGGCGATCATCGCGATCGTCGCGGCGCTGATCGTCCCCAACGTCATCAGCCGCCCCGACCAGGCGCGGGTCACCACCGCCAACACCGACATCCAGAGCATCGGCGCCGCGCTCAAGATGTACCGGCTGGACAACGGCGACTATCCGACGACGCAGCAGGGCCTGAAGGCGCTGGTCGAGCGCCCGACCACCCCGCCGGTGCCGGGCGGCTGGGCCGAGGGCGGCTATCTGTCGCAGATGCCGGTCGATCCGTGGGGCAATCCCTATGCCTATACCGGCGGCAGCGGCAGCTTCGAGCTGAAGTCGCTCGGCAAGGACGGCCGGCCCGGCGGCGAGGGGCTGGACGCGGACATCGACGGCAAGCGCCGCTGACATGGCGCCGCCCGCCCGCCGCGCGGGCATGCTCCAGCGTCGTGCGGGTCCCGGTTCGCACCCCCGTCTCCCCGCTCCGTCATGCCAGCGAAGGCTGGCATCTCCCGCGATGGTGCGAGACGGCGGCATCGTCGTGGTTCCGTCCTCGCGGCACGAGACCCCAGCTTTCGCTGGGGTGACGGACCGGGGGAGTACGCGGAGCGCGGCGGCGGGATCGGGTGCTGCGGCCTTCGAGCGGCGGGCGGAACCCCGCTCCCCCACACCCCCCAACCGTCATGCCAGCGCAGGCTGGCATCTCCCCGCGGTGGTGCGGGACGGCGGTATCCTCGCAGGATCGTCCCCGAGGCACGAGACCCCAGCCTTCGCTGGGGTGACGGAGCGTGGCTGGGGTGCGGACGGCCACGCGAGGTGGTCCTCAAACCAGATCGGCATGACCCTGGTCGAGATGCTGGTGGTGCTCGCGATCATCGGCGTCGCCGCCGGGGCGGTGACGCTGGGGATCGGCGCGGCGACACGCGCGCCGACGGTCGAGACCGAGGCGCGGCGGCTGGCGACGCAGCTCCAGTCCGCCGCGGACGACGCGATGCTCGGCGACCGCGCGATCGCCTTCACCGCTGCCGAGCACGGCTATGGCTTCGCGACGATGGACGCCAAGGGCGGCTGGCAGCCGCGCGAAGGCGCCGGCATGGGCTTCCACACGCTGCCCGGCGGCATGACGATGACGCTGTCGGCGCGGCCGCCGGTGCTGCTGGGCGTCGACGGGACGGGCCAGCCGCTCACCGCCGACATCACCGCGGGCGACGACCGCTGGGTCGTCACCTACGACGGCATGACCGCGCAGGCGGTGCACGCCCCCGCCGCGCCCCGCCCGACCTCCCCGCCGGCGCCCGCCGCATGACGCCGCCGCCTTCCGAACAGGGCTTTTCGCTGATCGAGGCGCTGGTCGCGCTGGCGGTGCTGGCGATCGCCACCGTCGGGCTGATCGGCGCGGTCGAGCAGCACATCGATTCGACCCGCGGCATCGAACGCCGCACGATCGCAATGCTGGTCGCGGAGAACCGGCTCGCCGAGCTCGAGGTGGGCGCACCCGAAGGCGAGTCGCGCGAGGTCGAGATGCTCGGGCGCCGCTGGCAGGTGGCGGTGGCGCGGCGCGGCACCGACGATCCCGCGCTCGATCGGGTGCGGATCGCGGTGTCGGCGGCGGGCGAGGAAACGCCGCTTGCGCAGCTCGACGGCTTCCTCGAAGGACGCGGAGCATGAGGATGTCCGCGCTCACCCCGCGCCAGAAGCGGCGCACGCTCGACGCCGCGATCGCGCTGGCGATCGTGTCGGTGGCGTTCGCGCTCGCCGGGCTGGTGTGGCGGATGGCGGGGCATGCCGGCACCGGCGCGGTCACGGTGCCGAGCGAGGGCCGCATCCGCGCGACCACGCCCGCCGATCTGGCGCCGCTGCTCGGCTGGGCGCCGTTCGGCCAGGCGGCGGTCGGCGAGCCCACCGCCAAGACCGGCATCCAGGCCGAGCTCAAGGGGCTGATCTTCGCGATCCCCGCCGAACGGGCGATCGCCTTCGTCGCGACCGGCTCCGAGCCGGCGAAGTCCTACCACGTCGGCGACACGCTGGCGGGGCTGCGGATCGAGGGCATCCAGCGCGACCGCATCCTGCTCAACAACGGCGGGCGCATCGAATATCTCGGCTTCCCCGACTCCAACGTGCTGACCGGCGCAACCGACACGGCGGCACCGCCACCGGCGGCGCCCGCCATGCCCGGCTTCACGCCGATGGCGTCGCCGCCGCCCCCCGCCGTCCAGAGCCCCGCCGCCGCGGCCGGGCTGATCGAGCGGCTCGGCGCCACGCAGGTGCCGGGCGGCTATGCGATCGGCGCCGGCGCCCCGCCGGGGATGCGGCAGGGCGACGTGATCCAGTCGATCAACGGCACCGCGCTCAGCGATCCCGCCGCCGCCAGCGCCGCACTCGCCAACGCCGGCAACGGCCCCGCACAGATCACCATCCTTCGCGACGGCAAGCCGATTACCGTCACCGTTCCGATCCGCTAGGGCAGACCATCGTGCCGCATCCGATTCGCACCCCGCTTCTCGCGCTCTGCCTCGCGGCGACCGCACTCCAGCCCCTCGCCGCGCAGACCGCGCCCGCGGGCGACATCGTCGTCAACATGCGCGGGGTGGAGATCGCCGACGTCGCCGAGCAGATCAGCCGGCTGACCGGACGGACGCTGATCCTCGATCCGACGGTGAAGGGCCAGGTCACCGTCACCTCGGCCGAGCCGCTGTCGCCCGCCGGCGTGTGGGAGCTGTTCCAATCGGTGCTGCGCGCCAACGGCTTCGCCGCGGTCCGCTCGGGCGGTTCGTACCGGATCGTGCCCGCCGCCAACGCGGTGCGCGACGGCGGCATCCGCGGCGGCGGCGGCCAGGCACTGACGACGCGGATGGTGCGCCTCGCCAACGTCCCCGCGGCCGACGCGGCGCGGATCGTGCGCCCGCTGGTGGCGAACTTCGGCAGCGTCGAGCCGCTGTCGAGCCCCAATGCGATCGTCGTCACCGACTATGCCGACAACGTCGCTAGGATCGAGGCGCTGGCGCGCTCGCTCGACGGGGGCGGCGGATCGAGCTTCGCGACCATCCCGCTGCAGAATGGCAATGCCGCCGAAGTCGCCCAGGCGATGCAGGGCGTGCTGGGCGACGCCGCCGCAGGGACCGGCGCGCGCGTTGCGGCCGACCCGCGCAGCAACACGGTGGTGGTGCGCGGCACCCCGGCGGCGGTGGCGGAGGCGCGGCGGATCGCCCAGGCGCTCGACGCGCCGGGCGGAGCCACGCCGCTGACCCGAGTGTTCCGCCTCAACCACGCCGACGCCGAGTCGGTGACGGAGGTGCTGCGCGGCGTGCTGGGACAGGAGGCGAGCGCCTCCAACCCGGTGGCGCGCAGCCTCTCCACCCGGTCGCGCACCGGCGGCGGCGGCAGCAGCCCGACCAACGCGCTGTCGAACCTGATCCGCGGCAACACCGCGGCGCAGGCGGCGGCCGCGGCGAGCACCACGCAGGGGCTGACCGGCAGCACCCCGATCGGCGGCGGCGTGCCGATGGGCGAGCAGGCGGCAACCCCGCAGGGCTTCGCCACGCCCGACATCACGGTGCAGCCCGCCCCCGACATCAACGCGCTGGTGGTGCGCGGCACCCCGGCCGCGGTGGCGCAGATCGAGCGGCTGATCCCCGACCTGGACGTGCGCCGCCCGCAGGTGGTGATCGAGGCGGCCATCGCCGAAATCGTCGGCGACGATGCCGAGCGGCTCGCGGTGCAGCTCGGCACCAGCGGCGCGGCGCTGACCGGCCTGGACGGTGCCGGCACCTCGTTCGGCAGTCCCACCGGAGTGGTGTCGCTGGGGAACATCCTCCAGACGCTCGGCGTCCCCGCGGGGCGGCTGCTGGGCGAGGGCCTGACCGCCAACATCGGCATCGGCAACGACTTCTCGATCCTGGTGCAGGCGCTCGGCACCTCGTCCAAGGCGAACCTGCTGTCGACGCCGCAGCTCACCACGCTCGACAACAAGCTGGGCGAGATCGTGGTGGCGCAGGAAGTGCCGTTCGTCACCGGATCGATCCTGACCGACGCGACCAATGCCAATCCCTATACCTCGATCGAGCGCAAGGACGTCGGCATCACCCTGCGGGTGCTGCCGCGGATCAACGCGGGCGACACGATCCGGCTGGAGGTGGCGCAGGAAGCCTCGTCGATCTCGCCCGCGCAGCTGCAGCGAGCGGCCGACATCATCACCAACAAGCGCTCGATCAACACGACGGTGCTTGCCGAAAACGGCCAGACGATCGTGCTGGGCGGGCTGACCGCCGACGACTACAACCGGTTCAAGAGCCAGGTGCCGATCCTCGGCGACATCCCGGTGCTGGGCGAGTTGTTCAAGAGCCGTCAGGAGCAGCGTACCAAGCGCACGCTGTTCATCTTCCTCAAGCCGACGATCCTGCGCGACGGCACCGCCGCGGCATCGGCGACGCAGACGCGCTACGACCGCCTGCGCGGCGACGAGGCGCAGCTGAACGAGAAGCGCAGCCTGCTGCTGGACCCGCCGCGGCCGCGGCTGTCGGTGGAGATCGACGGGGTGTATTGAGGGGCTCCCTCTTTTACACTCTCCCTCTATCGCCGTCATGCCAGCGCAAGCTGGCATCTCCCCGCCACATCGCGCGACGCGGGACCCAGCAAGACCGTCCCCGCGGCACGAGACCCCAGCTTCCGCTGGGGTGACGGGGAGTAGCAGGAGTCGGTAGCGACCAGCGTCCCCGCAACCCCGCTTCGCCCGCCCCGCCGCCCCCTCCCCACGCCGTCATGCCAGCGCAGGCTGGCATCTCCCGCCGCATCGCGCGACGCGGGACCCTGCACGACCGTCCCTGCGGCACGAGACCCCAGCCTTCGCTGGGGTGGCGGGGTGGGTCGGGGCAGACCGATCGAACGCCCCCTTACTCCTCCGGCATCGGCACCCGCGCGCGCTGGCTGCCGCGGGTGAAATAGGCGGCGTCGGCGGCGAGCGATTCGAGGCGCCAGCCGTCGACGCTCTCCCCCGGTGCGAGGGTGCGAGTGCTGCCGTCGGCGGTGCGGACCAGCGCGACGGCGTCGTGCATCAGCCGCCCGACCACGCCGACCAGCGCCGGTGCGTCCGGTGCGACCGGCCCCGCCTCGGCCGTCGTCGCCGCGAACAGCGGTCGGGCGAAGGCGGCGGCGAGCGGCGGCGCCTCCGGCGGCGCGCCCAGCGGCCGCTCGGCCGGCGCGGCGACGCCCGGTGGCGCGCCGCCACGCAGCAGCAGCACCGGCATCGCCGCCGCCACGCAGGCGGCGGGGAGCAGCAGCCAGCGCGGGCTCAGCGGCGCCACGGTGCCACCAGCCTTCCGTCGAGGCGGACGCTGTCGCCCTCGCCAGCCTCGACCCGCCAGCGCGCGAAGCGGGCGAGCGGCCGGTCGCGCTCGGCGCGATCGACGAAGGCGAGCACCGCCTTCTCCGGGCCCGACAGCCGCAGGTCGAGCGCCACCAGGCCGGGCGCGCCGGGATCGGCGGGCGCGAGCGTCTCGACCAGCAGGCCGTCGCCGGTGGCTGCGGCGCGGAGCTGCGCGGCGAGCCGGCGGGCGGCGGCAGCGCGATCCGCGGCAGGGATCGCGAGTGCCGGCACCACTACCGGCGTGCGGGGCGGTGCCGCCAGCGCGGCGGCGAGCTGGCTGCGTGCCGCGCGCGCGTCGGCGAGTCGATCGAGCGCCGCGGCCATCGGCACGCACAGCGCCGCCGCCAGGGCGAGCCCGGCGGCGCCCGCGATCGGCCAAGAGCGCGCGATCATGGCAGCGTGCCGCGCAGCGTGACGCGGATCGCCGCATCGCCGCGCTGCTGCCCCACCTCGCGCAGCCGGGCGAGCAGCGGGTCGCGACGGAGCGCGCCGCGCAGCGCGTCGGGATCGGCGCTGAGCACCGCCACTTCGAGCGTGCCGTCGTACGCGACGCGCGCAAGCCGATCGTCGGCGGGAAGCGCGGCTGCGAGGCGCTCGAGCGTCGCGGCGACGCCGGGCTGCGCCAGCAGCGGCGCCCAGCCGGCACGCGTCGCGGCATCCGCGCGCGCGCGGGCGAGCCGCGGCGCGGCCTGCGGCGTGAGCGCGGCGATCTCGGCACGGGTACGATGCTCGGCAACCGTGGCGGCGGCCCAGGTCAGCGCGGGACCGGCAGCGAGCAACAGCGCGAAGGCGGCGGGCCAGCGGTACGCGAGCGGGCGTGCGCTTGCGGGTACGTCCTCGTCCGGCCGTGCTCGCGCGGAGACGGGAGCCCAGAGCCGCAGTCGCGGCGTTCCGGTACCCTGGGCTCCCGCCTGCGCGGGAGCACGCGACCCGTCTTTCGGAAGCCCACGCCCGGCCAGCCGCACCGCGGAAAGCGCCCGTCCGACGAGGCTGGGCGACTCTTCGGGGCGGGGCGGCAGGGACATGGAATCGCCCTAGCCGCGCCGCCCGCCCGAGTCACTCGCGCTTACTGGCGCGTCATGCTCGTGACCTTGGCCATGCCGTCGGGGGTGAAGGCGATGATGTGGCGCGAGCCGTCCGAGCAGGTCGCGGTCCAGGTCGCCTTCGCGTCGGCGGCCCGTTCCGAGGCGGTGACACCCTGGCACGAGACGCCCGCGTCGCGGATCGCGCGGATGAACACGCCGTTGCGCTGGCCTTCCGAAAGCGCGGCCACCTTGGCGTCGAGTTCCTGCGTCGCCTGCGCGGTCGCGGCATTGTCGGCGGCGGTCGGCTCGGGCGCCTTGCTGCCCCCGCAGGCGGCGAGGCCGAGCGCGAGCGCGGGAACGATCAGGGGCAAAAGGCGCATGGTGGTCTCCTGTGATGCCGCGCGCGCGGCGGGACGCCCGAACAAAGCCCGGGCCGCCCGCGCGGTTCCCCTGCGCGGGCGGCGGCGATGCGAGACGCCCGGCGGGAGGTCTCGCAGCGCCCCGTCGCTCAGTATTGATACGCCTTCGGCAGCGCGCCCTCGGTAGGATCGAGGTAGCGGTCGCGCAGCCGTTGCTGGCGGTGGACCAGCGGCTGTTCGACGCCGTCGACGAAGACCTGGGTCGGCATCGAGCCGATCTCGAGCGGATCGCCGTCCCAGATCACCACGTCGCCGCGACGGCCCGCCCGCAGCGAGCCGAACTCGCCACCCATCCCCAGCGCCTCGGCCGGCTTGGAACTGATCGCGGCGAAGGCGCTGCCCCAGTCGAGCCCGGACGCCCCCGGAATGCGGGCGAGCGCCACGAGGTTGCCGGCGTACTGCTTGACCAGCCGCGCCTGGCGCGCCTCGTCGTTGTTGATCATGCCGATACCGACGGTGACCCCGGCCGCCTTCATCCGGCCGATGTTCGACTGGGTGGCGGCAAGCTGCTCGAACGACGAGGGCAGGTCGGCGAGCGCGCTGGCGATCACCGGCACGCCGGCGGCGGCGATGTCGCCCGCCACCGTCCAGCCCTCGGTCGCGCCGACCAGCACGAGCTTCACCGTCCCCAGCTCGCGCTTGAGGTCGAGCAGCGCGCGGATGTCCGACGCCCGCTCGACGTGCGCGAGCAGCGGCACCCGCCCCTCGACCACCGGCACCAGCGCCTGCGCGTCGAGCCGGGTGAGCAGCGCGTCCTTGCCGCGATCGGCGAAGCTCGCCGGATTGCGGGCATAGTCGCGCGCCTCGAATAGGGCGTTGCGCAGCATCGCGAAGGCGGCCGGACGGCTGCCGCCGGCGGCGCGTGCACCGGCCTCGCCCCATTCCATGAACTGGAAGGCGCGCGGGCGGCTGACCGCATCCATGTCGGCGGCGAGGTCGATCACCGCCCCCTGTCCGGCGAAGATCGAGCCGCCGTTGTCGGGCGCAACCACGGCGCGCGTCACGCCCTCGGCACGGTTGAGCGCGATCGCGGTGGTGCGCGGGTTCACCGCCGGCGCGACGTCGAGCGCGGCGTTGAACACCGACTCGCCCGCCCCGGCGTCGTTGGTGCCCTGCACCGCGTCGACTTCGACGATGCCCAGCCGGGTGAAGCCGGCGAAGATGCCGGGCGTCACCCATTTGCCGCCGGCATCGACCGTGCGCATGCCGGCGGGCACCGCGACGCCGGGACCGGCGGCGACGACGCGGCCGTCGCGCACCACCACCGTGCCGCCCTCGACCGGGCCGGCACCGTCGCCCACCACCAGCCGGGCGTTGGTGATCGCCACCGTCTGCGCCGCGGCGGGCAGCGCCGCCGCCGTGCCGAGCAGGGCTGCGGCCGTGGAAAGGATCAGGCGCTTCACTTCACATCCCCCTCGCCCGGCTGGCCGAGCTCGAAATCGGAAACCGGCCGCAGGCGGCGGTCGTTCGCGTCGAACAGCAAGGCACCGTCGACCCAGACCTTTTCGGGCCGCGTGTAGACGCTGAACGGATCGCCGTTCCACAGCACCACGTCGGCCATCTTGCCCGGCTTCAGGCTGCCGGTGACCTGATCGATGCCGAGCGCGCGGGCGGGCGCGATGGCGAGCCAGGTCCAGGCGTGCTCGGGCGTGACGGGGATGCCGGCGCGCCTGGCCGAAGCCATCACCTTGGCGACCTCCTGGTTCAATCGCTGGATGCCGTTCTCGTCGTCCGAATGGATCATCGCGCAGGCGCCGGTATGGTCGAGGATCGCGAGATTCTCGCCGACCGCGTCATAGGCCTCCATCTTGAAGCCCCACCAGTCGGCCCACACCGCCGCGCAGGTGTCGTTCGCCTTGAGCAGGTCGGCGATCTTGTAGGCCTCCACCGCGTGGTGGAAGGCGGTGACCTTGTAGCCGAACTCTTTGGCCATATCGAGGACGGTGGCCATCTCGTCGGCGCGGTAGCAGTGGTTGTGGACCAGGATCTCGCCGTCGAGCACGCCGCGCAGCGTGTCCATCGCCATGTCGCGGGTGGGCGGATCGCCGCCGTCCTCCTCGTACTTGTCCCACTTGCGGTCGTACTCGCGAGCCGCCGCCCAGGTGGCGCGATCGACCGCGATGTTGCCCATCCGGGTCGAGGGCGCGCGACCCTTGCCGCCGTAGACGCGTTTGGGGTTCTCGCCGCACGCCATCTTGAGGCCGTAGGGCGCACCGGGGAACTTCATCGCCTGCGCGGTGCGGGCGTAGACGTTCTTCACCGTCACCGACCGGCCGCCGAACAGGTTGGCGGAGCCGGGGAGGATCTGGAGCGTGGTGACGCCGCCGTTGGCGAGCGCGCGGCCGAAGCCAGGGTCCTGCGGCCAGACGCTGTGCTCGGCCCAGACCTCCGGCGTGACGGGCGAGGTCATCTCGTTGCCGTCGGACAGCGCCTCGACGCCGGGGGAGGGATAGTCGCCCAGGTGGCTGTGGACGTCGATGATGCCCGGAGTCACCCATTTGCCGGCGCCGTCGATCACCGTCACGCCCTCGGCCGGGGTGATCGACTGGCCGACCTCGACGATCTTGCCGTCGCGGAACAGCACCGCGCCGCGATCGATCCGCCCGCCCTCGCCGTCGTAGATGGTGACGTTGGTGAGCAGCGTCGGCCGGCCGGGATAGGCGTGATAGGTCGAGGGATAGGGATCGTGGTCGTATCCCTTGCCCGCGCCCGGCGCCTTGTTGCCCTTGGCGGTCTTGCCGCCCGTGTCCTTCTTGGCGCTGGCCGGGCGGTCGCCGGCGGAACGCGCCTGCGTCCCGTCGGCCGCGCAGGCGGCGAGCCCGCCCACCGCGGCGAGCATCAGCAACGATCGTAGCAAATCCGTTCTCCGTTCGTGTCGATTGCGGGCGGTCATGCGAACACCGCCTCGAGATCCTGGCCCATCAGCCCTTCGCGCTCCGACTTGAGCTGGTGGTAGATGGCCGAAAGCCCGGTCGCGGTGAGCGCGCCCGACAGCGTGGTGATCGCGGTCTGGAACACGAGGCTGCCGGCATGCGCGGCACCGGTCACGCTGCCGAGCAGAAAGCCCTGCGCCATGCCGCCGAAGATCGCCCACAGCACCAGGACCATCGCGCCGAGCAGCAGCAGCCGCCAGCGTGCGCCGACCACCAGCTCGCCGCTGCGCCGGAAGCTGGCGAAGATCCCCGGCCGCTCGGCGACGAGCACCGGCAGCACCACCGCCCAGGTGAGCATCAGCACCAGTCCGGGGATCACCACCAGCATCAGCCCCACCGTCACGCCGATCCACCACAGCAGCCGGGCGACGATCGCCGGCAGCAGCAGCCGCAATCCCTGCGCCAGCGCCGCGCCGGGCTTCGCCGGGCGCCCGGCAAGCACGTCGAGCGCGATCCCGATCATCGTCACTTCGCCGAGCGTCCCGATCAGCAACCCCGCCAGCGTACCGAGCGCGATCGCGGTCGCCGTCTGCGTCCCCGTCATCGCGAACAGCGCATTGCCGGGGCTCAGGCCGAACAGCAGCTGCAGCACCAGCGACGGCAGCGCGGAGAAGACCAGGCTGGTCGCCAGGATCGCGACCGGCGCGCGCGTGATCGTCGAGAAGGCCCGGGAAAAGACGTCGCTGATCCGGAATTGCCAAGCATGTCGCCGCGCTTCGAAGCGTGCCGCCAGGATCAGTGCGGCGATGACGGCGAACGGCAGCGCGAGCAGCACCACCAGCATCAGCATGAAGTACAACCGAAATCCCCCCGTCCGCCCCCGGATACTGCAAGCCTAGGAGCGAAAAGCATTGCGTGTAAATCGGCGATTTGCTCCAACGCGTGCATGGGGGTCTCGTGACGGCGAGTACAGTGTTGGCAAGCGAGGCGGCGGACACGTCGGCGGAAGCGCTGAGCGTCGCCGACGCGCATCGCGCGATCCTGGCCGACAAGACCATCCAGTTCGAGCTGCCGATGCGCCACGTCGATCCGCCCGCCGAGGCGCCGGAGTGGCTCAAGTCGCTGAGCCGAGGCATCGGCAACTTCGTCTCCTGGGTCGGCGACGGCTGGACGGTGCTCGGCTGGATCGCCGCCGCCTTCGTCGTCGCCGTGCTGCTGTTCGCACTGGTGCCGGGCCTGCGCGAATGGGCGATGGCGCTGCTGCAGCGCGGCCGCGGCGCGGCCGAGGAAGCGCCGCAATGGGCGCCGACCGAAGGCCAGGCGCGCGCGCTGCTCGAGGAGGCGGACGCGCTGGCGAGCGCCGGCCGCTACGACGAGGCGGTGCACCTGATCCTGTTCCGCAGCATCGACGACATCGCCGCGTGGCGCGGCGAACTGGTCCGGCCATCCTCCACCAGCCGCGACATCGCCCGCGCCGACGGGCTGCCGGGCGAGGCGCGCGGCGTGTTCGCGCGCATCGTCGCCGCGGTCGAGCGCAGCTGGTTCGGCGGCCGCGCGCTGGGGATCGGCGACTGGGAGGCGGCGCGCGCGGACTATGCCCGCTTCGCGCTGAAGACGGCATGAGCGCGGCGAAGGAACCCTTCGCGCGACGCACCGCGATCGTGCTGGTGGTGGTCGGCACGCTGCTGGCGATGGCGGCGATCCTGCTCGGCGGCTTTTCCGACGAACTGTCGCGGCGGCTGGGCAGCATGCCCGCCGCCGACGAGAAGAACGGCGCCGGCTTCTATGCGCTGCGCCAGCTGGTCGAGCGCACCGGCGGCGAAGGCACGCTGATCGCCGACCGGAGCGAAGTCGTCGCCTCGCCCCAGCTCGTGATCCTGACGCCGGGCATCGACACCCGTCCCGAGGACGTGGCGAAGCTGGTGCAGGAGCGCGAGGCGAATGCGGCCAACGGCTATGCCACCGAGGACAACGACGGCGGCGCCTATCCGACGCTGATCGTGCTGCCCAAGTGGCAGCTGGCGGCGCTGCCGCTGCAAGCGCACCGCGTCGAGCGGGTGGCCCTGCTTCCCGCCGACAAGGCGCTCGCGCTGATCCCGGCGAAGGACGTCGGCATCGACTACGACCGGCCGCGCACGCTGCGCAGCGCGTCCGGCTGGTCGCTGCGCGCTTTCCTCGCGCCCAGGGACGTACGGCTGATATCCGGCAAGGCGCTGGTGCCCGTCCTGGGCAACGGCGGGGGCGCGGCGGTGCTGGCGCGGATCGGCAAGACGAACACCTATGTGCTGTCCGACCCGGACCTGCTCAACAACGCGGCGATGAAGCACCGCGCGAACGCCGAGGCCGCGTCGACGCTGCTCGCCGCGCTCGACCCGGTCTATCCCGGCTATGCGGTGTTCGACGCCTCGCTCCACTACGGCCCGGGCGACCGCAATCTGGTGAAGCTGCTGTTCACGCCACCGTTCCTGGCGGCCACCATCGCGATGATCGCCGCCGCGCTGCTCGCGGGGATCGCGACCGCGGTGCGGTTCGGGCCGGTGCTGCGCGAGCGGCGGGCGGTGGCGCTCGGCAAGTCGGCGCTGGTCGACAACATCGCCGCGCTCACCCGCCTGTCCGGCCGCACGCTTTCCGCCGGCGACCGCTATGCCGACGCCGCGCGCGAGGGCGTCGCGCGCACGCTGAACCTGCCGCGCGGGCTCGACTCGGCGAGCCTGCTCGACCGGCTCGATAGGCTGGGCGATCGCCCCGCGCGCTATTCCGAGATCGACCGCCGCCTGCGCACCGCCCGAACCGAGGCGGAGCTGGTGGCGGCGGCCCGACAACTCCACGCATGGAAGGAAGCACTGGCATGAGGGAAGCACTGGCATGACGCTCGACGAGGTCCGGTCGCTCGGACAGGCGATCGACCGCGAGATCGCGAAGGCCGTCGTGGACCAGGCGCCGGTGGTGCGCTTCCTGGCGATCGCGCTGTTCTCCGCCGGACACGTACTGCTCGAAGGGCCGCCGGGCACCGCCAAGACGCTGCTGGCGCAGAGCTTCGCGCGCTCGCTGAGCCTCGACTTCGGCCGCATCCAGTTCACCCCCGACCTGATGCCCGGCGACATCATCGGTGCGAACCTGTTCAACTTCCAGACCTCCAGCTTCGCGCTGACGAAGGGGCCGGTGTTCTGCGAGCTGCTGCTGGCCGACGAGATCAACCGCACCCCGCCCAAGACCCAGGCGGCGCTGCTGGAAGCGATGCAAGAGCGCACGATCACCAGCGACGGCCGCACCGAGCGGCTGTCCGATCGCTTCACCGTGATCGCGACGCAGAACCCGATCGAGCAGCAGGGCGTCTATCCGTTGCCCGAGGCGCAGCTCGACCGGTTCCTGTTCAAGCTGTCGATCGGCTGGCCGTCGGAGGAAGCCGAGCGGGCGATCGTCGCGCAGTACGGCAACCGCACCGGCACCGCGCGGCCCGAGGATTCGGGCGTGCAGCCGGTCGCCGGCGCCGCCGAGATCGCCGCCGCCGTCGCCGCGGTGTCCGAGGTGCGGCTGGTCGACCCGGTGATCGACTATATTGTCCGCCTGGTGCGGGCGACCCGCGAGCATCCAGACCTCGCCAGCGGCGCTTCGCCGCGCGCCGCCTCGGCAATGGCGTCGGCGGCACGCGCGGCGGCGGCGCTGGAGGGACGCGACTATGTCATCCCCGACGACGTCAAGCTGCTCGCGCCCGCGCTGCTGCGCCACCGTCTGATCCTGTCGCCCGCCGCCGAGATCGACGGGCGGCGGATCGACGACGTCGTCGCCGGGCTGATCGACACGACCGAGGCGCCGCGTTGATCTATCCGACCCAGCGGGCGGTGTGGCTTGTCGCCGCGGCGGCGCCGGTGGGGCTCGCCATCGGCATCGTCGCGCCGGGCGCCTGGGCGGCCGCGCTCGCCTGGGTGGCGCTGATGCTGCTGCTGGTGCTCGCCGACGCGCTGCTCGCGCCGCCGCTCGGTACCGCCGCGCTGTCGGTCGCGACCCCGGCGGCGGTGCATGTCGGCGAGACGATCGACCTCGCACCCCGGCTGCAACGCGGCGAGCGAGTGCTGCCCGCGACCTTCGCCGCCGAACTCGGCGGGCCGATGGAGCGCGTCGGCCCGCGCACCAGCACGCGCTTCCGCGCGGTGCGGCGCGGGCGGGCGGTGCTGGAGACGCTGTGGGCGCGCCAGGCCGGGCCGATGGGGCTCGCCTGGCGCCAGACGCGACGGCCGGGCGGACAGGCGATCGCGGTGATGCCCGACATCCGCCCCGTCCGCGACGAGGGGATGCGCCAGTATCTCAACAGCCAGCACGTCGGCCTGCGGATGCGGCGCGACAGCGGCGACGGCCAGGAGTTCCAGGTCCTCACCGAGTTCCAGCCGGGCATGGAGCGGCGCTCGATCGACTGGAAGGCCTCGGCCAAGCACGGCGAGCTGCTGGCACGCGAGTACCAGACCGAGCGCGACAATGCGGTGGTGTTCGCGGTCGACGCCGGCCGCGCGATGAGCGATCCGCTGGGCACGGTGCCGCGGGTAGACCGCGCGGTCTCCGCCGCGCTGCTCGCCGCCTTCGTCGCGCTGAAGTCGGGCGACCGGGTGCGGCTGTTCTCGTTCGCGGCGCGGCCGCAGGTCGATTCCGGCACGCTGTCGGGCACGCGCGGCTTCGCGCGGCTGCACCATGCCGCGGCCGACATCGACTATGGCACCGACGAGAGCAACTACACGCTGTCGCTCGTCACGCTCGACGGGCGGCTCGAACGGCGCTCGCTGGTGGTGCTGTTCACCGAATTCACCGATCCGACCAGCGCCGAGCTGATGCTCGCCGCCG
Organism: Sphingomonas mangrovi; assembly: GCF_047975845.1. NCBI lineage: Bacteria > Pseudomonadati > Pseudomonadota > Alphaproteobacteria > Sphingomonadales > Sphingomonadaceae > Sphingomonas > Sphingomonas mangrovi. Next base: position 20,709 of record NZ_JBIUCZ010000020.1, read on the forward strand.
CGCAGCGCATGCTCAAGCGCCATCGGCTGCTGTTCGTGCTGTTCCGCGATGCCGAGCTGGAGGCGATCCAGGATGCCAGGCCTGCCGAGGCGGACGATCTGGTCCGCGCCAACGTCGCCCATGCGCTGCTGCGCGAGCGGCGCATCGTGATCGAGCGGCTGCGCCGGATGGGGGTGGACGTGATCGAGGCACCGGCCGAGGCGATGGCGCTGACCCTGGTCGAGCGCTACCTGCGCCACCGCGAGCGCGTGGCATGAGCGCACCGCTGTTCGCCAGCCGCCACTTCCGCGCCGAGCGCGAGGCCGACTGGGCGCGGCTCGAAACGCTGCTCGACCTGGTCGAGACCAAGAGCCCCAAGCGCCTGTCCGAGGACGACCTGATTGAGCTGCCGCGGCTGTACCGCGCGACGCTGTCGGCGCTGTCGGTGGCGCGCGACACCTCGCTCGACGCGTCGCTGGTCGCCTATCTGGAGAGCCTGTCGACCCGCGCCTATTTCGTGCTCTACGGCTGCCGCGCGCCGTGGGGGCGGCAGATCGCCGGCTTCTTCCGACAGGGCCTGCCGCAGGCGGTGCGCGCGCTGTGGCCCGAGATCCTGCTCGCGACGGTGCTGACGATCCTGAGCGCGATCGCCGCCTATGCGCTGGTGCGCGCCCAGCCCGCCTGGTTCGGGGCGATGATCCCGATCGAGCTGGCGAGCGGCCGCGACATGAACGCGACCACCGAGTTCCTGCGATCGTCGCTGTACGACGCACCGGACAAGGCGGGGCTGGAGCTGTTCGCCACCTTCCTGTTCACCCACAATGCGCAGGTGTCGTTCCTGTGCTTCGCGCTGGGGTTCGCGCTCGGCATTCCGACGCTGATCCTCCTCGTCCAGAACGGGACGATGCTGGGCGCGATGTTCGCGGTCTATGCGCCGCACGGGCTGGCCCCCGGGCTATTCGGCTGGCTGATGATCCACGGCTCGACCGAGCTGAGCGCGATCGTGCTCGCCGCCGCCGCCGGGCTGCGCGTCGGCCGGGCGATCGCCTTTCCGGGCGAGCGCGGCCGCATCGCCGCGGTGGGCGCCGCCGGACGCACCGCCGCCACCGCGATGCTGGGCGTGGTGCTGATGCTGCTGGTGGCGGGGCTGCTCGAAGGCTTCGCGCGCCAGTTGGTCACCAGGGACAGCGCGCGCTACGCCATCGCCGGCACGATGTTCGCGCTGTGGCTCGGCTATTTCACCCTCGCCGGGCGAACGCGCCGTGGCTAGGCGCCCGCGCACGCCGCGCAGCCCCCGTCCCGCGCCGTCGCTCGACCGCGCGCTGGTGACGCCCGAGGGGGTGACCCTCAACCTGCGGCTGGGCAGCGCGGGCGCGCGCGCCGGCGCGCTGACGCTCGACCTGCTCATCATGCTGGCGATCCTGATCGGCTTCACGCTGCTGATGGTGCTGGTGGCGCAGGCGACCGGCACCGAAACCGGGCCGCTGATGCTCGCGGTGTGGCTGCTCGGCTTCTTCCTCCTGCGCAACTTCTACTTCGTCGCCTTCGAGGCGGGCGGGCGCGCGGCGACGCCGGGCAAGCGGCTGCAGAAACTGCGCGTCGTCGCGCGCGACGGCGGGCGGCTGACGCCTGCGGCGGTGCTGGCGCGCAACCTGATGCGCGAGATCGAGCTGTTCCTGCCGCTGACCTTCCTGCCCTTCGCCTTTGCGGAAGGGACGATCGACGGCTGGGTCGGCTTCCTCGCCTTCGGCTGGGCGCTGCTGTTCCTGTTCTTCCTGCTGTTCAACCGCGACCGGATGCGCGCCGGCGATCTGGTGGCGGGAACCTGGGTGGTCGAGAACGAGCGGCGCCAGATCGGCATCGAGCTGCTCGACCCCGATGCGCTCGACGGCGACCGCTATCGCTTCACCCCGCAGGAGCTCGCCGCCTATGGCACGTTCGAGCTGCACAAGCTGGAGGAGGTGCTGCGCCGCGACGACCGCCACGACCAGTTCATGGTCGCGCGCGCGATCCGCACCAAGCTCGGCCGCAACCCCGACGAGGGCTACGACCGCGAGTTCCTGGAAGCCTATTACGCGGCGCTGCGGCTGGAGCTGGAACGCAAGCTGCTGTTCGGCCGGCGCAAGAAGGACAAGCACGACCGCGAGGGCTGAGGCGGCCGGCTACCGCCCGCTCGCACTTGCCAACCGGCCGAGCGCCCGTTCGCGCGCGGCGCGATGGCCGATCCGCGGCTCGGGATATTCGGCGGGGGCGACGCCGGCGCCGTGCGGATCGTGGATGTCGGCATCGCTCAGGCCGACGAGTTCGGGAACCCAGCGGCGGATATAGTCGGCCGCGTCGAACTTCTCCGACTGGGCGAGCGGCGCCATGATCCGCCCGAACGGCGACGAATCGATGCCGGTGCCGGCAACCCACTGCCAGTTGACGCTGTTGTTGCCGTAGTCGGCGTCGACCAGACAGTCCCAGAACCAGCGCTCGCCGCGGCGCCAGTCGATCAGCAGATGTTTGACGAGGAAACTGGCGGTCAGCATCCGCACCCGGTTGTGCATCCAGCCGCTGTGCCACAGCTGCCGCATGCCCGCGTCGACGATTGGATAGCCGGTGCGCCCCTTGGTCCACGCGCGGAAGTCCGCATCGGCGGCGGCACCGCTGCGCCAGGCGAGCGCATCCATCTTCGCGCGGCCGTTGCGATCGGCATAGTCGGGCAGCTGGACGATGAGGTTGGAGGTGAAGTCGCGCCACGCGAGTTCGCGCAGGAACGGCTGCGCGCCCGCCCGGCGCTGCACCGCATGCCACACCGCCGCCGGCGAAATCTCGCCCATGTGGAGGTGCGGCGACAGCCGCGAGCTGCCGTCGATCGACGGCAGGTTGCGGTCCTGTTCGTAGCTGCCGATCCGCGCGACGAAGTCCTCCAGGGTGTCGTGCGCCCCCGCCTCGCCCGGCGTCCAGTCGTCGAAGCCGCCGCTCCAGTCGGGGCTGTCGGGCAGCAGCTTCCACGACTGGAGGGCGTCGCCCGGCGGCGCCTTCGCGCCCTCCACCCGGTCGGGCGCCTCGGCCGGCGCGGGGGGCGGCATGCGGTCCTGCAGCGTCCGCCAGAAGGGCGCGAACATGCGATAGCCGGTGCCGGCGCCGCTGCGCACGCACGCCGGGTCGATCAGCAGATAGCCGTCGTGGCGGACCAGCTCGACCTCTTCGGCCAGCGCCTCCTCGGCCGCGCGCCACCAGGGCTCGTAGTGCGCGAGGCAGTGGATGCGCGCCGCCCCCGTCTCGCGCGCAATCGCCGCCAGCGTCGCCGCCGCAGGACCGCGGCGCAGCACCAGCGGAACGCCCAGCGCGGCGAGCGCCTCGCCCAGCGACGCGAGCGAATGGTGGAGCCACCAGCGCTGCGCGGCGCCGATCCGCCAGTCGCCCGGCGCCGCGTCGTCGAGGACGTACACCGCCAGCACCGGACCGTCGGCGGCGGCCGCGGCGAAGGCGGCCTGATCGGCGAGGCGCAGGTCCTGGCGAAACCAGACGATGCTGGGCGACGAACGGGTCATGGGCGGCGGCTCCCGGTTGCGGCGGCTATTCCCGCCCGCGTGCGGCGCGGATCGGGCGCACGCGATGCGCGACGAAGTTGGCGAGCTCGCGCCGGCGCTTGTCGGGATCGGTGACCTGATCGTCGAGGCCGAGCTGCCAGGCGAGGTCGCGGCGATCGGGCGCGCGGTGCAGCGCGTCGATGCGGTCGGCGTGCGCGTCGAGCGCGGCGCGGTCGGCGGCGAAGCCCTGCTCGATCAGCTCGTCGCCCTCGCGCCGCAGCGCGGCGGCGACTTCGCGCAGCGACAGTTCCGGATGATATTGCACGCCCCAGAAGATCCCCTCGCCGCAGCGGATCTCGGCGGCGAGCACCGGCGTCACCGAATTGCCGGCGATGGCGGTCGCACCCTCGGGCAGCCGCTCGACCTGGTCGGAATAGATCGCCGGCACGTCGAACGCCGGCGGGCGGCCGTCGAGCAGCGGATGGTCGGCGGCGCCGGCGCAGGCGGTCACCCGGCGCGCGAACCCGGCCTCGCGCCCGTCGCCCATCGAGCGCACGCTGCCGCCGGCCGCGACCACCGCCAGCTGCAGCCCCGCGCACGATCCGAACGAGGGCGTGCCGCTGTCGAACACGTCGCGCATGAAGTCGACCAGCCGGCGGACCTCCGGCTTGTCGTCGTAGAGGTGGAGCGGCGATCCGGTGAGGAAGATCCCGTCGTAGCCGGCAAGCGCGTCGCGATCGGGGAGCACCTCCCCGTCGTCGGCCGGAAAGATCTGGTCGAGCGTCGCGCCGGGCACGACCGCCCGCAGCGCGTCGAGGTAGGATTCGCCCTGGCTCTGCCCGGCGCTGCGGCGACGCTCCTCGCGCGAGGACGGGGGCGCGCTCTCGGCGACGAGCAGGCGGAGCTGGGACATGGGGAAATCCAGGGTGGGAGGAAGGCGCCGCACCGCCGGACGGCGATGCTCTCCCTGTCCAACGCGACGACCCCCATCGCGTTCCGGGACGCGGCCGCTGCCGGTCCCGAGCCCCTCCCCGGTTCGGCACCGCGCAGGCAGGGGCGGCGCGGCGCTCGGCCGCACCGCCCCCCCCTTGCGTCACGCGGCCGCGCGCTGCGCCTCGACCGCCGGGACGTCGTTCTCGAAGTCGAGGACGATGCGCCCCTCGATCTCGCCGTGGTGCATCTTGGCGAACACGTCGTTGATGTTCTCCAGCCGGTCGGTCTTGATCGTCGCATGGACCTTGCCCTGGCCGGCGAAGTCGAGCGACTCCTGCAGATCGAGCCGCGTGCCGACGATCGAGCCGCGGATGGTGATGCCGTTCAGCACCGTGTCGAAGATCGAGATCGGGAAGTCGCCCGGCGGCAGGCCGTTGAGCGACACGGTGCCGCCGCGCCGGACCATGCCCATCGCCTGGCTGAAGGCGATCGGCGAGACCGCGGTCACCAGCACGCCGTTGGCGCCGCCGACCTCCTTGCGGATGAACGCCGCCGGATCGGTCTCGCGCGCGTTGACGGTCAGCTCGGCGCCCAGCTTCTTCGCCAGCGCGAGCTTGGTGTCGTCGATGTCGACGCCGATGACGTTGAGTCCCATCGCCTTGGCGTACTGCACTGCCATGTGGCCGAGACCGCCGATGCCCGAGATCGCGACCCAGTCGCCCGGCTTGGTGTCGGTGACCTTCAGGCCCTTGTACACCGTCACCCCCGCGCACAGCACCGGCGAAATGTCGACGAAGCTGACGTTGTCGGGCAGGTGGCCGACGTAGTTCGGATCGGCGAGGACATATTCGGCGAAGCTGCCGTTGACCGAATAGCCGGTGTTCTGCTGGCTTTCGCACAGCGTCTCCCACCCGCCCATGCAGTGCACGCAATGGCCGCAGGCGGTGTAGAGCCACGGCACGCCGACGCGGTCGCCCTCCTTCACATGGGTGACGCCGCGGCCGACCGCGACGACATGGCCGACGCCCTCGTGCCCCGGGATGAACGGCGGGTTCGGCTTCACCGGCCAGTCGCCCTCGGCGGCGTGGAGGTCGGTGTGGCAGACGCCGGTGGCGGCGATCTTGACGAGGATCTGGCCGGGCCCGACCTCGGGCACGGCCACCTCCTCGATCACCAGCGGCTTGCCGAATTCGCGGACGACGGCGGCCTTCATGGTCTTTGGCATGACGGGTCTCTCTCCTCGGTTGGTCAGAAGGCGGCGTCGATGTCGACGACATCGATCAGCTTGTGGTTGACGAATTCCTTGATGCCGAGGCCGAGCAGCTCGCGGCCGTAGCCCGAGCGGCGGACGCCGCCGAACGGCAGGTCCGCCTTCACCATCGTCGGATGATTGACGAACACCATGCCGGTCGAGATCTTGCGCGCCAGCTCGGCACCGCGCTTCGTATCCTGGGTGAACACCGATCCGCCGAGACCGAAGGGGGAGTCGTTGGCGATGCGCACCGCATCCTCCTCGTCCTTCGCGCGGAACAGCATCGAGACGGGACCGAAGAACTCCCAGTGGCGCGCGGGATTGTCCTCGCCGATGTCGGTGAGGATGGTCGGGCGGACGAACGCGCCCTGATTGGGCGCCTCCGGCCCCACCTCGGTCGCGGTGGCGCCATGCTCGACGGCCTTGCGGATCATGTCCTTGAGGTCGTCTGCGGCCTTCTGCGACGACAGCGGCGCGAGCGTGGTGTCGGCGTCGAACGGGTCGCCCATGCGCAGCTCGGCGACGCCCTTGGCATAGCTGTCGAGGAACGCGTCGTAGACCTCGTCGACGACGATCATCCGCTTGGACGAGACGCAGACCTGGCCGCCGTTCCAGTGGCGGCCGAACACCGCCCACTTCACCGTCTTGGCGAGGTCGGCGTCCTTGAGCACGACGAACGCGTCGGCGCCGCCCAGCTCCATCGTCGACTTCTTCAGCGCCTTGCCCGCAGTCGCCGCGACCGCCGCGCCGGCGGCTTCCGATCCGGTGAGCGCGACGCCGTGGACGCGCGGATCGTTGAGGATCAGGTCGATCTGGTCGTGGCTGGCGAACAGGTTGAGGAAGGCGCCGTCGGGCAGCCCGGCCTCGGCCATCAGCGTCTCGAACGCCTGCGCGCTCTGCGGCACGTTGGCCGCGTGCTTGAGCAGCATCGTGTTGCCCGCGGACAGCTGCGGCGCGAGGATGCGGGCGATCTGGTAATAGGGGAAGTTCCACGGCTCGATCGCGAGCAGCACGCCCAGCGGATCGCATACCAGCACCGCCTCGCCCTCGGCCGGATCGGCGACGGTCAGCGTCTCGGGCTTGAGCAGCGCCTCGGCATGCTTCGCGTAATATTCGAAGATCGCCGCCGACAGCTCGACCTCCGCCTTCGCCTCGGCCAGCAGCTTGCCCATCTCCAGCGTCAGGATCGGCGCATAGCGGTCGACGTCGCGGCGCAGGATGTCGGCAGCGGCCTGCATCACCCGGGCGCGCTCGGCGAAGCTGGTCTCGCGCCACGAGCGGAAGGTGGCGTCGGCCTTGGCGATGGCGGCGGTGATCTCCGCATCGGTGGCGGTCGGGAAGGTCTTCACGACCTCGCCGGTGTAGGGGTTGGTGGTGGCGAACGGCATCGCAGGCATCCTTCTTCGGCGCGTTCCGCTCGGGCGGGCGCGGTTGATGGCGTGGGGCCATGTGCCGCCCTCCTGACGTGGGTTAAAAGCGGGCGGTATGCGGGTTGTTACGTAGCCGCCGGGCGAGCGGTGGTGCGGCCGGGACGAAGCGACCCCGCCCCCGGGGTTGCGTCCGCGCGCCGGGCGTGGAAGGTGGCCGGGCACGGCACGGAGGCGTGCGAGAGAGCGATGATCGACGAGCGTTCCGGAGCCTGGGACCAGCATCTCGCCCGCTGGCGACGGGGCGCGACGCCGCGCGGCGAGCTCGCGAGCGACCCCGCGCTCCAGGCCCGCGTGCTCGCCGCCGAGCTCAGCCTGCTGGTCGACAGCGCGACCAACTACGCGATCTACATGCTCGATGCCGACGGCGCGGTCGCGATCTGGAACAAGGGTGCCGAGCGCATCAAGGGCTGGACCGAGGACGAGATCCTGGGGCGCCACTGCTCGATCTTCTACCCGCCCGAGGAAGCCGCCGCCGGCAAGTGCACCGAGGACCTCGAACGCGCCGCCGCGCTCGGCCGGATCGAGGAGGAAGGCTGGCGGGTCCGCAAGGACGGTTCGGAGTTCCTCGCCAGCATCGCCATCACCGCCTTCCGCGACGCCGACGGCACGCTCGCCGGCTTCGGCAAGGTGCTGCGCGACATCACCGACGAGCGCGCCGCCGAACAGGCGGCCGAAGCGCGCGAGGCGCAGCTCAGCGCGATCCTCGCCACCGTTCCCGACGCGATGATCGTCATCGACGACCGCGGGCTGATCCAGTCGGCGAGCAGCGGCGCCGAGCGGATGTTCGGCTATTCGGAGGCCGAGCTGATCGGGCGCAACGTCCGCCTGCTGATGCCCTCCCCCGACCGCGAGCGCCACGACGGCTATGTCGCGCGCTATCTGGCGACGGGCGAGCGCCGCATCGTCGGCAGCACCCGGCGCGTGATCGGCCTGCGCAAGGACGGCAGCACCTTTCCGCACGAGCTGGCGGTGGGCGAGGCGTTCGGCGGCGGCCAGCGGCTGTTCACCGGCTTCCTGCGCGACCTGACCGAGCGCGAGGCGACCCAGTCGCGGCTCGACGCGCTGCAGGCCGAGCTGATCCACGTCTCCCGCGTCAGCGCGATGGGGGCGATGGCGTCGACGCTGGCGCACGAGCTCAACCAGCCGATCGCTGCGGTGGCCAACTATGTCGAGGCGAGCCGCGACCTGCTCGCCGACCCGGACGCGGCGCAGGTGGCGACGGTGCGCGAGGCGCTGGGCGATGCCGCGGCGGAGGCGATGCGCGCCGGTCAGATCGTGCGGCGGCTGCGCGACTTCGTCGCCCGCGGCGAAGTCGGCCGCCGGGTCGAAGACCTGCCGAGCGTGATCCGCGAGGCGGTGGCGCTGGGGCTGGTCGGCGCACGCGGCGACGGCGTCGAACTGGCGCTCGACCTCGACCCGCAGGCCGGGGCGGTGCTGATCGATCGCATCCAGATCCAGCAGGTGCTGGTCAACCTGTTCCGCAACGCGGTGGAGGCGACCGCACGAGAACCCAAGCGGCGGCTGGAGGTCACGACCCGGCTGGACGGCAGCGACCGGGTGCGCGTGACGGTGGCGGACAACGGGCCGGGCCTTGCGCCGGAGATCGCCGCCGAGCTGTTCCGCGCGTTCCGCAGCACCAAGCAGGAGGGCATGGGGCTGGGCCTGTCGATCTGCCGTACAATCGTCGAGGCGCATGGCGGCCGGATCTGGGCGGAACCGCGCGACGGCGGTGGCACGCGCTTCGGCTTCACGCTGATGCGCGCCGAACGGGAGGACGAGGGTGCGCGATAGGCGGCGGGTCCATCTGATCGACGACGAGGACGCGATCCGGCGCTCCGCCGGCTTCCTGCTGCGTGCCGCCGGCTTCCACGTCGAGACCTATGCCTCGGGCGTCGAGTTCCTGCGCGCCGCACCCCACATCGAGCCGGGGTGCGTGCTGCTCGACGTGCGCATGCCGGAGATGGACGGGCTGGCGGTGCAGGAACGCATGCGCGAGCGCGGCATCGCCCTGCCGGTGATCGTGCTCACCGGCCACGGCGACGTGTCGATCGCGGTGCGCGCGATGAAGAGCGGCGCGGTCGACTTCCTCGAAAAGCCGTTCGAGAAGGCGGAGCTACTCCGCGCGATCGAGGCCGGGTTCGCGCAGCTCGACCGGCGCGACCACCGGCTGGACGAGGCGCGCGAGGCGGAGGTGCGCGTCGCCGCGCTCACCGCCCGCGAGCGCGACGTGCTCGACGGGCTCGCGCGCGGGCTGCCCAACAAGACGATCGCCTACGACCTCGACATCAGCCCGCGCACCGTCGAGGTGCATCGCGCCAATCTGATGAGCAAGCTGGGCGTCCACAGCCTTTCCGAAGCGCTGCGCATCGCCTTCGCCGCGGGGCTGCCCGACCCCCGCCCGCCGGGCGCGCCGCCCACTGGCGACGCCCCTAGGAGCACTACGTAGCGACAGCGGGCCGCGCCTGCGCCATTCCGTTCCGGTCGATGCGCGGGAGCATCGGCGGCGAGGGACCCATGCCACAGCATCGCAAGCCGGGTGGGAGCGCCCGCCGGAGCCTCGCGCTGGTCGAGGACGATGCGGGCGTCCGCCGCTCGCTCCAGCTGGTCCTGCGCGGCCACGGCTACGACGTGCGCGCCTATGCGCGCGGCGACCAGATGCTTGCCGACCCGCTCGCGCGCCATTGTTCGTGCCTGATCACCGACTACCGGCTTGAGGGGATCGACGGCATCGCCGTGCTGCACGGCCTGCGCGCCTGCGGTTGGCACGCGCCCGCCATCCTGATCACCGGCCACGCCACCGACGCGCTGGCGGAAACGGCGCAGCAGGCGGGCTTCACCGCGGTGCTCGAAAAGCCGTTGCGCAACCACCTGCTCGTCCAGCTGATCGCGCGCAGCGCCGCAGCCGCCGGCTGAGGACGAAGCGCGTCGCCGGATCAGGGCGCGCGTTCCCCCTGCCGCCGCGCGACCGCGTCGCGCGCCTCCTGCGCATGGCTCGCCTGCAGCAGCGCGCTGCAGCTGGTCCGCGCCCGTTCGGCGACGCGCGCAAGGCACTCCGCGGCATAGCCGGGCGCCAGCGGCGTGGTGACCGCATCGAAATGCTCGTGGTCGCAGCGCGACAGGGCGAAGATCGCCTGGAGATAGAGGTCGAAGGCGGCGCGCAGCCCGTGCCACTGCCCCCGCTCCGCCAGCCACGGCAGCGTCGAGGCCGAAGTGGTGAGCAGCAGCAGCGGCTTGCCCGCGAGCACGTCGTCGCGCGCGGGGGCGGCGGCGATGCCCGGCTCGCGCCCCGCCCCCAGCACGCGATCGACATAGCCGGTGACGATCGCCGGCGGCAGCCCGAACCAGATCGGGTAGACGAGCGTGATCGCGCTCGCCCGCGCCACCAGCTCCAGCTCGGCCGCAACATCGGGCGACAGGCGAAAGCCGGGCGTGCCCGGCCGCTCCTCGGCGCGGAGCAGCGGATCGAAGCCCAGCGCATAGAGGTCGCGCAGCACGGCCCGCTGCCCACAGCCCTCGACCGCGTCGCGATAGGCGGCGGCGATCGCGTGGTTGAAGCTGTCGGGCGCGGGGTGACCGAGCACGACCAAATGGTGGAGGTCGCCGGGCCCGGCACGCAGGCCGGCGGCGGTGTCGGTTGCCGTCATTGCTCTCTCCCGTCGGCGCAGCCTAGCGCCGGACAGACGCGGCGCGGCATCCGTAGAGTTCCCGATAGGCCGCCGCCGTGGCGCTCCCTAGCGAGGGCGCAGCCACGGGGGACCCGACCATGAAGACCGTCCTGATGCTCGCCCACGACGACGAAGGGCAGGAAGCGCGCCTGCAGACCGCGCTCGATCTCGCCCGCGCGCTCGGGGGGCATCTCACCTGCCTGGGCGTCGCGGTCGTGTCGCCGATGCCCGGCGACGTCGACGGCATGGTGTCGGGCGTGCTGATGGCGGAGGCGCGCGAACGGGCCGCAGCCACGCGCGCGCGGATCGAGGCGCGGCTGGCGCGTGCCGACGTTCCTTGGGACTGGATCGAGGCGAGCGGCACCCTGGCGGCCTGCGTCAAGGATGCCGCGCGGCTCGCCGACCTGATCGTGGTCAACCGCCGCATCGACAGCGCCCCCTCGACCGACATGGAGGCGGCGGTGGGCGAGCTGATCGTCACCGCGGGCAAGCCGCTGGTCGCGGTGCCGGAGACGGCGCGCGGGTTCGCCGTCGCCGGGCGCGCGCTGGTGGCGTGGGACGGATCGGCGACCGCCGCAGCCGCGGTGCGCGCCGCCGTGCCGCTGCTGTCGCGCGCCGAATCCGTGACGGTGCTGACCGTCGCCCGCGGCACCGCCCCGACCGATGCCGGGGCGGCGGCGACCTATCTGTCGCGCCACGGCATCCGCGCGGAAATCCTCGTCCAGCACGACGACGGCGACGGACCCGCCGCGCTGCTGCTGCGCGAGATTCGCGCGGGCCAGGTCGACTATGTGGTCATGGGCGGCTTCGGCCACCGGCGGATGACCGAGGCGCTGTTCGGCGGCGTCACCCGGCGGATGCTGGCGCGCTGCCCCGTCCCGATCGTGCTGGCGCACTGAGGAGGCGGCCGTGACCGGAACGAAGCCGACTGGATCGGCGCCCGCGATCGCGCGATACCGGCGGGCGATGCTCCGCCCGTCCCTCCTCCCCGCGCTGCTGCTGCTTGCCGCCGCCCTCCCCGCTGCCGCCGCCCCGCAACAGCCCGCCCCGACCGCGCTCAGCGTCGTCGATGCGGTGCAACAGCTCAAGCCCGGCGGCTATCTGTGGGCGCCGCAGATCGCGCCCGCCGGGCCGATGATGGTGGTGGTGAGCCTGAAGCTCCAGCGCGCCTATGTCTATCGCAACGGCGTGATAATCGGCGTGTCGACGGTGTCCTCGGGCGCGAAGGGGCACGAGACGCCGACCGGCGTGTTCACCGTCCTGCAGAAGGCGGTCGACCACAAGTCGAACCTCTACAACGACGCACCGATGCCGTTCATGCAGCGGCTGACCTGGGACGGGATCGCGATGCACGCGGGCAAGCTGCCGGGCTACCCCGCCTCGCACGGCTGCATCCGGCTGCCGCTGGCGTTCGCGCGGCTGCTCTACGGCACCACCAGCCGCGGCATGACGGTGGTGATCACCGACGGCGCGCCGGTGCCGCGCGTCGCGCCGACCCCGCAGCTGCTCACCGCCGGCAAGGGCCCGCGCCCGGCCGCCGCGGCCGAACCGCCGTCGTGGCAGCCGGAGAAGGCGCCCACCGGTCCGCTCTCGATCATCGTCAGCGCCGCCGACCGGCGCGTGGTGGTGCTGCGCAACGGCGTGGAGATCGGCAGCGCGCCCGTCGCGATCCGCGGCGCGATCCCCCGCCCCGCCGCCTATGTCGTCGGCAGCGTCGACGCGGCCGGCGCGCACTGGATCAAGCTCGCGCTTCCCTGGGACCGCAAGACCGACGCCGCTGCCCCCGCCGACAACAAAGACCGCATCGCCGTCGACTCCGCGTTCCGCGACCGCCTCGCGCCGCTGCTGGTGGCGGGGACCACCGTAGTCGTCACCCCCGACAGCCTGAGCAGCGGCAGCACCGGCGCCCCGGTCACGCTGCTGGAGGATTCGGAAGGGTAGGCGAGAGCGCGGCCGAGCTGCGACGTTGCCGGCCCAGCGCGGCAGACGCCTAGCCGGCGCTATTCCGCATTATCCGATGGGTTCGACCGCGGCGGATCTATGCCGCCGCGTCAGCCATAGTCGGCGCGCGATACGGTGAAGTCATAGCGCCCGCCGCCCACGTCGAGCGTGACCTTGTCCCCGGAACGCCGCTCAATGCCGCGAACGCTCGCGAGGGCGCGTCCTCCCTCGCGGACCTGCGTCGGCGACCGTGCGGGCAGGCGGAGCGTGCAGCGCGCATTCGCCGGCACCTGCAGGCGGAGCGTGAAGTCTCCCTCGGGCGTCTGGCGCCATGCCGTCTCGATCCGGCCGACGCGGCTGTCGTAGCGCCCGCCGCCCTGCGGCATCCGCGGATCGTAGACCGGATCGAAGCGGAAGCGGGCGAAGCCCGGCTCGACCGGGTCGATTCCCGCGAGACGACGGAACATGAACCCCGCCACGGCGCCGAGCGCATAATGGTTGAACGAGTTCATCGCGACGTCGCCGACGTCGCCGTTCCAGCGCTCCCAGATCGTGGTCGCGTTCTTGGCGATCATATACCCCCAGGACGGGAAGGCGGTGCGCAGCAACAGGTCGTAGACGAGCGTGGCCCGCCCGGCGTCGGCAAGCACATCGAGACTGTAGGGCGTGCCGAGAAACCCGGTGGAAAGCAGCGTTCCGCGGCGGACGATGTCGGCCACGAGGCGGTCGGCAGCCGCCTGGCGGAGCGCCGGCGGAACGATGCCGAAGTGCAGCGCGAGGATGTAGCCGGTCTGCGAGCCGTTGCCGATGCTGCCGTCGGGACGGACAAAGGCAGCGTTGAAGGCGCGGCCGATCCCGTCCGCCAGCGCGCGATAGCGGTCGGCATCGTCGCGCCGGCCGGTCGCGGCGGCCATGTCGGCCATCGCATCCGCAGTGCCCTTCCACATCGCGGTGGCGACCAGATCCTTGGGCGTGGTCGGATCGCCGGGCTGCTTCGCGTCGAGCGCGAGCCAATCGCCGAAATCGTTTCCGCGCCCGGTGCGCCACAGCAGGCCCGGATTTCCGGCATGGATCGAGTCGAGATAGCGCGCCATCGCCTGCCAGTGCTCGTCGATCACCGCGGTATCGCCATAGCGCCGCCAGCTCGTCCACGGCAGGAAGATGCCGGCGTCGGCCCAGCCCGGCGACGATCCCGGCGGGGTGAAATGGGCGATGTCGCTGTTGGGCGCGATGTCCGGGAAGTCGCCACCGGCGCGCTGCGCGTCGCGCATGTCGCGCAGGAACTTTCGGGTGAAGGCCGCCGCGTCCATGTTGAAGCAGGCCGCGTCCCAGAAGACGTGGGCGTCGCCGGTCCAGCCCAGCCGCTCGTCGCGCTGCGGACAATCGGTGGGGATGCCGAAGAAGTTCGAGCGCTGGCTCCACAATGCGTTCTGCCAGAGCCGCTGCGGAACGTGCTGGCCGAGGGTCAGCTGCCCGGTCTCCGGCAGGGTCGAGTGGAGGACGACGCCTTCGACGTCCCCGGGCGCCAGCGGCTCCCCCAGACCGTCGATCTGGACGTAGCGAAAGCCGTGATAGGTGAAATGCGGCTCGAACCGCTCGACACCCTCGCCGCGCAGGATCCAGGTGTCGGCGGCCCGCGCTGCGCGCAGGTTCGACTGATCGACCCGGCCGTCGGGCAGGAGCAGTTCGGCGAAGCGCAGCGTGATCCGCTGTCCGGCTTTGCCGCGTGCGCGGAGCCGCACCCAGCCGGCGAAGTTCTGGCCGAAATCGACGACGGCGCTGCCCGGCGCGATGGCGGTGAGCTTGACGGGCCGTAGCGTCTGCGCCGCGCCGATCGGCTGCACCGACGCCCCGAGCATCGCGATCAGCGGGGTCTCGATGGCGCGGGCGGGCTCCCAATCCGGCCCCAGCGCAGCGCCGGCAGCGGACCAGCCGGGGCGATCGAGGCGGGCATCGACGTCCTCGCCGTTGTAGATCTCGCTCGCGGTGATCATCGACGGCGCAACCGACCAGCGGTCGTCGGTCGCGATCGTCTCGCGGCGGCCGTCGGCATGCTCGATCTCGAGCTGCGCCCGCAACCGAAGCGGCGGCTTGCCGTAGCTCCAGCGCCCGGTCGGCGCCGTGAAGCTGCCGTACCAGCCGTCGCCGACCATCGCGCCCAGCAGGTTGGCGCCGGGCTTGAGCAGCGCGGTGACGTCATAGGCGCGATACAGCAGGTGTCGGCGATAGTCGGTCCACTCGGGCGCCAGCAGCGCGTCGCCGACCTTCTCGCCGTTGACGAACGGCAGATAGGCGCCGAGCGCGGTGACGTAGAGCCGCGCCGCGCGCGGCGCCTCCCGAAGCGCGAACCCGCGCCGCAACAGGAAGGCGCCGTTGCCGGGCATCGGCGCCTCGCCGCTGCCGGCGATCGGCACCGCCGGCGACCAGGCGCGCTCGTCGACGCGTGCCGCGGCCCAGTCCGCAGGCTTGCCGGCGGCGGTGCGCAGGCGATCGCCCGCGAACCGCAGGATCCGCCCCGACGACAGCGTCGCGCGGACCATCACCGCGGCACGCGGATCGACGTCGTCGGGCCGGTCCGCGGCGACGAACAGCGACAGGACGTGCCGCCCGGCCGCGACCCGGTGCGTGCTACGATAGGTCGGCCGCGGTCCCATCGCGGCGAAATGCTGGACCGGATAGGTCAGCGCGACGCCGTCGAGCATCGCCTCGGGCTTGCGGTTGACGGCGCTATGGACGACCAGCTCGGCGGGTTCGGGCAGGTCCAGCACCAGCCGGAAGCTGCGCCCTGCCCCTGGCTGCGGCTGCGCGCCGGTCATCCACGGCAGGCCGGCGAGCCGGTCGTCGCGGACGATTGCGCTTTCGGCAGCGATCCAGTCGCCCTGCCAGTCCGAGGGCGAGAGCAGACCCATTTCCCAGCGTGCTACCGCGCTGGTCGCCTGCGCGCCCTGGTCGTCCCACACCGTCACCGTCCAGTGGCAGCGCGTACGCGACGCGAGCGGCGGACCGCCAAAGGCGATGTCGACGCTACGCGCGCTTTCGACGCGACCGCTGTCCCAAAGATCGAAGCTGCCGGCCTGCGCCTTGTCGCGGCTGCTCGCGACGCCGATGCGATACGCCTTCTGCTCGGTTCCCCGGCGGTCCGAGACGAGCTGCCAGGAAAGCCGCACCCGCTGCCCGTGCACCGCCGACGGAGAGTCGAGGCCATCCGCCAGCAGCGCCATCACCGCGAGCGGCGTGCCGGCCGCATGCGCGTGCGGCACCACCAGGGCGCCCGCACCGACCGAGCCGATGAACGTGCGCCGCGAGAGGGAAAGCTCAGACATCGTGCTCCTGACCGCAGCCGCGCTCGTACGAGGGATTCACGCCGAATTCTGCAAATCCGCGCCCGCCTGTCGAGCACTCCGACGCAAAAAGGCGGGTATGCGCGACCCAGGACGGCGGGCTTTGGGAGGCGCTGCCCCCCAAGCCGGGCCCTTCGAGCGGAGTCAGTTCTTCAGCCGCCAGCCGCTCTTGAAGATCCATGCGATGACGGCGAGGCATGCCAGCAGGAAGCCCAGCGTCACACCCAGGCTGATCGCGATGTCGACGTCGCCCTTGCCGAAGAAGCTCCAGCGGAAGCCGCTCACCAGATACACGACCGGGTTGAACAGGCTCACCGTCCGCCACGGCTGCGGCAGCATGTCGATCGAGTAGAAGCTGCCGCCCAGGAACGTCAGCGGGGTGATCAGCAGCAGCGGCACGAAGTTCAGCTGCTCGAAGCTCTTGGCCCAGATGCCGAGGATGAAGCCGAACAGGCTGAACGCGATCGAGGTGAGCAGCAGAAACGCGACCATCGCCGCCGGATGCATCACGCGGATGGGGACGAAGAAGGCGGAGGTCGCGAGGATGATCCCGCCAATGATGACCGACTTGGTCGCCGCGGCACCGACATAGCCCAGCACCATCTCCATCGCCGAGATCGGCGCCGACAGCAGCTCGAAGATCGTGCCGGTGAATTTCGGGAAATAGATGCCGATCGACGCATTGCCCACGCTCTGCGTCAGCAGCGAGAGCATGATAAGGCCGGGGACGATGAAGCTGCCATAGCCGACGCCGTCGACGCTCTGCATGCGGCTGCCGATCGCGCCGCCGAAGACGATGAAATAGAGGCTGGTGGTCAGCACCGGCCCGACGAGACTCTGCCACAGGGTGCGGAGCGAGCGGGCCATTTCGAACCGATAGATCGCCCAGATGCCGTGCAGGTTCATGCCCGTTCCCCCACCAGATCGACGAAGATGTCCTCAAGGCTCGACTTGGAGGTCTCCAGGTCCTTGAAGGCGATGTGGCGCTCGGCGAGCGCGCGCAGCAGCGATGGGATGCCCGTATCCTCCTCGGTCGCATCGAAGACGTAGCGGAGGGTCTTGCCCTCGTTCACCAGGCTGAGCTGCCAGCGGTCGAGGCCGCCGGGCACCGCGTCGAGCGGGTCGACGAGCGTCAGGTCGAGCTCGCGCTTGCCCAGCTTGTGCATCAGCGCGGTCTTCTCGTCGACGAGCAGCAGCTCGCCCTTGTTTATGACGCCGACCCGGTCGGCCATCTCCTCGGCTTCCTCGATATAATGGGTGGTCAGGATGATGGTCGTCCCGCGTTCGCGCAGGCGATGCACCAGCTTCCACATGTCGCGGCGCAGCGCCACGTCGACGCCGGCGGTGGGTTCGTCGAGGAACAGGATCTCGGGCTCGTGCGCGAGCGCCTTGGCGATCAGCACGCGGCGCTTCATGCCGCCGGACAGCGCCATGATCTTGGCGTCGCGCTTGTCCCACAGCGACAGGTCGCGCAGGACCTGCTCGACATAGGCGCTGTGACCGGAACGCCCGAACAGCCGCCGCGAGAAGGTGACGGTCGCCAGCACGGTCTCGAACATATCGACCGACAGTTCCTGCGGCACGAGCCCGATCCGCCGGCGCGCGGCCTTGTAGTCCGCGAGCGCATCGTGGCCGGCGACCCGGATGGTGCCGGTGGACGGCGTCACGATGCCGCAGATGATGCTGATCAACGTGGTCTTGCCGGCCCCGTTGGGACCGAGAAGCGCGAAGATCTCCCCCTTGTTGATGGTGAGATCGACGCTGTCGAGCGCGGTGAACCCGCCCTTGTAGGTCTTGGATACGCCGGACACGGCGAGAATAGGTTCTGGCATGAGGCCCCCCTTTGCCGCGCTTAGATAGGGGGAGCGGGGGCGGGTTAAAGCCACCCCCGTTTCCGAATGCGCGACCTAGGGGGGTTCGGGCGGCGGCTAGGCCGGTTCCGGCTGCCGCTCCCACTGGAGGTGGCGGTCGTCGAGGACGATCAGGTTGGTGCTCTCGATCAGCACGCCGCGCGACTGATAGCCGAGCAGCGCCTTCACCGGCACCTCCTGGTTGCGGACCAGGATGGCCGTTTCCTCCGAACCGAAGTCGGTCATGCCGCGCGCGCGCTCGACGCCCTTCTCGTCGTAGACGTGGATGACGTCGCCCTTGGCATAGCTGCCGGCGATCGAGTGGACGTCGTGGCGATCGATGCCGCGCTCGCCGCGCTCCACCGCTTCGGCAGCGGCCTGGGTGATGACGATGCTGCCCGCCATCTGGAGGCGGTTGGTGAGCCAGGTCGCCCAGCTCGTCAGCGGCTCGGCATGCGCCACGCAGGTGGTGCAGCGGCGGCGGCCCGTCAGCGCGGCGGAAATCGGCGCCTCGCCCTCGCCGTTCGCGATCAGCGTGTGGCAGCCGGCGTTCTGCGCCATGTTCGCGGCCTGCAGCTTGGTGAGCATCCCGCCGCTGCCCAGCGTGCTGACGCCCTCCGTCACCGTCAGATACTGGCTGACGTCGTGCACCGTCTCGACCAGCTTGGCGCCCGGCTCGGACGGGTTGCGGTCGTACAGCCCGTCGACGCCGGTCAGGATCACCAGATGCTGCGCTTGAATCATCTGCGCGACCTTGGCGGCGAGACGATCGTTGTCGCCGACGCGGATCTGCTCGGTCGTGATCGTGTCGTTCTCGTTGATGATCGGCAGCACGCCGGACGCGAGCAGCCGGTCCACCGTATTCTTGGTGTTGAGGAAGCGCGCATGGTGCTCGAAGTCGCCCAGCGTCACCAGGATCTGCGCGATCTGCAGTTCGTGCTGGTGGCCGATGTGCTTGTAGGCGTCGAGGAGGAGCGGCATGCCGCACGCCGCCGCCGCCTGCTTGTCGCGCAGCCCGGCACTGTCGGGCGTGACGCCGACCATCCGCATCCCCAGCGCCACCGCGCCGGAAGAGCAGAGCACCACCTCATGCCCCGCCTCGCGCAGGCGGGCGATGTCTTCGAGGACATATTGCATGAAGCCCCAGCGCGGCGTCAGGCGAACCTGGTCTGTCAGAAGACTAGAACCGATTTTTACAACAATTCTCTTTTTATCGCGCAAAGTTCACTCCGGATCGTTAGTTGAGGCACATAAATAAACGGTCGCGGCCGTCAGGCGCTCCGACGACTTTGACATTTTCAGCGGATTGGATTATCGCGCCACATACCGTCTTCGGCGGGTCATGGCAAATCTGCCGCTCGAGCGCGTCGTTTTAGGCGCCATCATCTTTGATGCGACACCGCCGATCCTGCGCAAACGCGCGGTTGATTGGCCATGATCCCGAAACGGTCGGACGAAACGAGCATGGAGGAACGGTTTGCGGATCGCATTGGTCGGGTACGGAAAGATGGGCGCGGCACTGTTGTCGCAGTGGCAGGCGGCCGCAGGCCGGCCGGATGCCGATCACCAGTTCACCGTCATCGATCCCGCCGTCGATCCGGCAGCAGCCTCCCCCTTCCCGGCCGTCACCTTCGTCCAGCAGCCGCCGGCGCCCGACGCGTGCGCGTTCGATCTGGTGATCGTCGCGGTGAAGCCGCAGCTGGTCGACGCGGTGCTGCCGCTCTACGCCGATCGTCTGGCGCAGGGCGGCTTCGTCGCCTCGATCGCTGCCGGCTGCTCGCTCGCGCGGTTGCGCGCGCTGGCCGGCGGCGTGCCCGTCGTCCGCATCATGCCGAACCTTCCCGCGGCGATCGGCGCGGGGGTCAGCGGCCTGTGCGCCGACCCGACCGCCACGCCGGAGCAGCGCGCGGCGGTCCAGCAGCTGGCCGAGGCGGTGGGCACCGCGGTCTGGGTGGCGGACGAGGATCAGCTCGACCGCCTCACCGCCGTCGCGGGCTCCGGCCCCGGCTATGGGTTCGAGATCGCGCGGAGCTATGTCGCCGCCGCGCAAGCGATCGGCTTCGACGCGGCGACCGCCAAGCAGCTGGTGCTGGGCACGCTCGCCGGAACGATCGAGATGGCGAAGCAATCGCCGCTGGAACTCGACGCGCTGCGCACCAGCGTCACCAGCAAGAACGGCACCACCGCCGCCGGCCTCGCCGCGCTGAACGGCGACGGCACGCTGGACCAGCTACTCCAGGCGACGCTCGACGCGGCCTATGCGCGCGCCGTCGAGCTGCGCTGAACCAAATTCATTCGAAAAGAAATCAGGCTTTCGAGCCGGAAAGTTGACGTCATGACCCTCACCCAGACCCGGACCCCCGACACCCGCCTGCCCGAGAGCGGCCTCGATGCCGCCGAGCATGTCGCGTCGCTCGGCCGCGCGGCCAAGGTCGCCGCGCGCATCCTTGCCGCCAGCGGCACCGATCGCCGCAACCACGCCCTGCGCGCAGCGGCCGACCGGCTGCGGGCCGAGACGCCCGCGCTGCTGGAGGCGAACGCGGCGGACGTGGCCGATGTCGCCGATCGCAAGCCGACATCCTTCCTCGACCGCCTCCGCCTCGACGAGACGCGCGTCGCGGCGATGGCGCAGGCGCTGGAGGAGATCGCCGAGCTGCCCGATCCGGTCGGGCGCGAACTGGCGCACTTCCAGCGTCCCAACGGCCTCGACATCCGCCGCGTCGCGGTGCCGATCGGCGTGATCGCGATGATCTTCGAATCGCGGCCCAACGTGGGCGCGGATGCGAGCGCGCTGTGCATCAAGTCCGGCAATGCGATCATCCTGCGCGGGGGATCGGAAAGCCGCCGCTCGGTCGCGGCGATCGTCGGCTGCATGCGCGCCGGCCTGGCCGAGGCGGGCCTTCCCGAGGATGGCGTGCAGACGGTCGGGACGACCGACCGCGCCGCGGTCGGCGAGCTGCTGCGGGCGATCGATCACGTCGACCTGGCAATTCCGCGCGGTGGCCGCGGGCTGGTCGAGCTGGTGCGCAACGAGGCGCGCGTCCCCACGCTGCTGCACCTCGACGGCAACTGCCACAGCTACGTCCATGCGGCGGCCGATGTCGCGAAGTCGGTGGCGGTGATCCGCAACGCCAAGCTGCGGCGCACCGGCATCTGCGGCGCGACCGAGAGCATCGTGGTCGACCGGGCGATCGCGGCGACGCTCGTTCCCGCGCTTGCCGACGCGATGCCCGATTGCGAACTGCGCGGCGACGAGGAAGCCCGCACGCTCGACTCGCGCGTGCTGCCCGCCGACGACAGCGACTGGGACCGCGAGTATCTCGATGCCGTGGCGTCGGTGAAGGTCGTCGACGGGCTGGACGAGGGGATCGCCTTCGTCGCCGCGCATTCCTCCGGCCACACCGACGCGATCCTGACCGAGGACGGCGACGCCGCGGACCGCTTCCTGCTGGCGATCGACAGCGCGGTGGTGATGCACAACGCCTCCACCCAGTTCTCCGACGGCGGCGAGTTCGGCATGGGCGCGGAGATCGGCATCGCCACCGGCAAGATGCACGCGCGCGGGCCGGTCGGGCTCGAGCAGCTGACGAGCTTCAAATATCTGGTGCGCGGGAACGGCCAGACGCGTCCCTGAACGGCGGCCCTGAGCCGCGGCCCTGAACGGCGGCGGCACAGCCCCCGCGTTCCGATCTCCAATCGAAAGCACTGCGATGACCTTCGAAACCGCCGTCTCCCTGGGCGGCTATTTCGTCCTGATGCTCGCCATCGGGCTCTATGCCTGGCGCAAGTCGACCAGCAACGTGTCCGAGTTCATGCTCGGCGGCCGGCAATTGTCCCCCGCGGTCGCGGCGCTGTCGGCCGGCGCATCCGACATGAGCGGCTGGATGCTGATGGGACTGCCCGGCGCGATCTACCTCGCGGGGTACAGCGCCGCGTGGATCGCGGTGGGGCTGCTCGCCGGCGCCTGGGCCAACTACCTGCTCGTCGCGCCGCGGCTGCGCGTCTACACCGAGGCGGTCGGCGATGCGGTGACGATCCCGGATTATCTGGAGAAACGATTCGACGACGGCAGCCGGCGACTGCGGGTGCTCGCGTCGCTGGTGATCGTGATCTTCTTCACCCTCTACACTTCCGCCGGGCTGGTCGCCGGCGGCAAGCTGTTCGAGGCGTCGTTCGGGCTGGATTATACCGCCGGGCTGGTGCTGACGGCCGCCGTGGTGCTCGCCTACACGCTGTTCGGAGGCTTCCTGGCCGTGAGCCTCACGGACTTCGTCCAGGGGTGCATCATGTTCGCGGCGCTGGTGCTGGTGCCGATCGTGACGATCGCGACGCTGGGCGGCTGGTCCGAGACGCAGGCGACGGTGGGCGCGACCAGCCCCGACTACCTCTCCTGGTTTTCTGGGGTGACCGCGCTCGGGCTGGTGTCGAGCCTCGCCTGGGGGCTGGGCTATTTCGGCCAGCCGCACATCATCGTGCGCTTCATGGCGGTGCGCTCGGTGCGCGACATGCCGACCACCCGGCGGATCGGCATGTCGTGGATGCTGGTCACGGTGATCGGATCGGTGCTCTGCGGGGTCGCGGGCCTCGCCTATGTGACCCGCACCGGCCTGCCGCTCGAGGATCCGGAGACGATCTTCATCGCGCTGTCGCAGACGCTGTTCCACCCCTATGTCGCCGGCTTCCTGCTCGCCGCGATCCTGGCGGCGATCATGAGCACCATTTCCTCGCAGCTGCTGGTTTCCTCCAGCTCGCTGACCGAGGATTTCTACAAGACCTTCTTCCGTCGCGACGCCAGCCAGCGCGAGCTGGTGCTGGTCGGGCGCCTCGCCACGCTGGCGGTGGCGCTCGTCTCGATGGGACTGGCGATGGATCGCTCGAGCAGCATCCTCTCGCTGGTGAGCAACGCCTGGGCGGGGTTCGGCGCGGCGTTCGGGCCGGTGATCCTGCTGAGCCTGCACTGGCGGCGGATGACGGCGGAAGCGGCCCTGGCCGGCATCGTCGTCGGTGCGGCGACCGTGCTGATCTGGCTCTACGCGCCCTTCGCCATCGGCGGCGAAGCCCCGTCGTCCGTGCTGTACGAGATGGTACCGGGCTTCCTCGCCAGCGGCCTCGTCGCGATCGGCGTCGCCCGGTTCGGCCCCGAGGTGTCGCGGCGGGTGGAAGCGACCTACCAGCAAACCATCGCGCTGCTCCGGCAGGATCGGGCAAGCGACCGCTGACGCCGGCGTACCGCCGAACCGCGGAGGAGATTGCGCCTTCGGCCCGCTTCGGGCCGTCGGCCCCTCCGATTCTCAGGCAGAGCGCCGCGACAGACGATTCAACCCTTCGATCACAGCGATCCCCGCCAGCTTGAGCCATGTGAGCGACGCGATGGCCAGGAAGAAGAGGTGGTTCGCCACCCATAGCGGCAAGTGCGCGATATGCACCGGCCCTGGGGGGACGAGCAGCAGATACCAGATCGATGCGATCAGGGCTGCGGCCGCCAGAGATCTCGCGAGCCCAAGCAGCGGTGACCGCGTCCAGGCAGCGGCGAGCATCGCCTGCATCGGCCCGAGCGAGAACATGCCGAAGACAAGGGCCGCGATGAACGGCACGAATGCGACCGCCTCCCCGCCGATCAGCCACGGAAGCGCGATCAGCCACACCACGACGGACCAGCGCCACCGTCGCCACGCTCGGTTCCACCGGGCGGCGCGGGAAAGTGCGGGAGGCACCGGCAGTGCGCCGCTAGCGCCGCAACCTTGGCCGCCAGGCATCGCCTTGCTCACGCCTTCAGTCTCCACGAGCCGAATGGTCGACCTGGGGGCGGGCACCGCGGAGCTTTCCCGACACCGACATGCCGATCAGCAGCACGGCGATCAACGCAGTGGCGGACGGCCAGCGGCACGAACGCCGCCACTGCATACGACGAGACGGCGAAATTCATCGGCGCGGCAAGCGGTTCAATGTCGCAGCCTCGACGAGACGGCCCGCATCAACAGCAGGACGCCCTCCCAAACCAGCCCCAGCAGCCCGCCGGCGAGGAAGAACAGCGAGATCAGCATCAGCCACCCCATGACCGTCATGGTGTAGAGCAGAGCGCCGATGTCGGCCCCCAAAACAATGCAGGGTTGCGGGTAGCCTTCATGAAGGTCGCAGCCGTTCAGGTCCGCGACAAGTCCGGCGATCGCCACGGAAGCGATCGGCGCAATGCCGATCCCGACCATCAGGACGAGCATCTTGATGCGTGCCGGCAGATTCACGTCGCGTGCCCACTCCTTCAGGCAAGACGGATTATGGCCGAGCGTGCTTGATGTGTACAAGAATTATTGGAACGGTGCCGCCATTCGGCCCCAAATCCGCTACCGGATTAACGCCCTTGGAGCATGTTTAACGGCGTATGCGTTTGACATCTTCCGAATCTCATCGATGTTGTGCGAGGGCGCTAGCCACGATCAATTGATGAGAGAGCTTCGCATCCACCGGTTGGTGTGGAGTCAGCTTGGGGATAGCCACATACCGCATACCCGATACCTATTGGGTTCCGGATGGGGATCACGACCGGCCTGATCGCTGTGTCGCGAGAGAGGGGGACATGATGAACAGCCCAAGGCGCATAATGAAGGTCGCGGGCCCGCTGACCCGCTACCTCGCTTCCGTTTTCGCTGCCACGGCCACGCTGATCTGCGCCACTACCGCCACCGCATCTGCCAAGACGGACCCCGAACCTGTGCTGAACTGCCGGATCGAGGGGAAGGACCGGGAAGTCTCGATCTCCATCGTCGATACCCGCGCGCTCTATCGCTACGGGCCACCCGGTCAAAAGGCGGAACTGACGCTCAGCAGCCCGCTGGCCGATCTCGACTATCGCCGAAAGAACGGGCCCAGCGTCACGATCGACGAGATCGTGACCTTCGCAAACGGCGACACTGCCTATCGGGTCGAGGCTGGCTTCCGCACGGGCGCGGGCGGCGATCCCACCGCACTCCAGCCGTACGGCCTGCTGACCGTCAGCCGTGCCGGCACGCGGCTTGCCCAGTTCCGCTGCCAGCCGGACAGCATCACGCGTGTTCCCGACCGCCTGCTGGCGCACATGCGGGACATCGGGCGGGAGCGCGATTCCGACGGGCACACCTTCCCCAACTACCCCATTGAATATCCCGCCCCGGCGCGGCAGTCGCCCCCGTGCGAGCAGACAGCCAACGTCGACACCTGCTGGAGCAGGGGCGTAAGCGCCGCGCGCGGAGGCGATCTGCGGGGCGCGGCCGAGCATTACGCCATGTCGTGCGAGGCCGGCTTCAACATGGGCGGCTGCTACAGCGCGGGCAAACTCTACCTGCACAATCGCCAGTTGCGCGACTATGCGCGCGCCCGGACGGTGTTCACGCGCGTGTGCGCCAGCGACGATCCGGGTCAGGGACCGTACGCCTGCAAATATCTGGGTTGGATGTACTGGACGGGGACCGGCGTCAGCCGCGACCTGGACAAGGCATGGGGCGCCCTGTCGCGCGCCTGCTTCCTGCACAACGACGCGCTGCTGATCGATCCCGAAGGCTGCCACTTCTACGCCAAGGTGATCGATGAACTGCGCGTCGCTTCGCCGGGCAGATATCGGGATACCGAATTCCTGTCCTATATCGTGCTGTCGCAAGCCTGCACCGACGACGCCGCTACGGTGTGCGACGAAGCGCGCACGCGGTACCGGACGGCAGCCGCCCGGAACGCTCCCTGGTTGAAGCGATGCGAGGAGGCAGCCCGCCGGACCAACACGTTTGCGACCTGCGCCGACATTGCGACGGAGCCCGCCGATTACGACGCATCGAAGATCGCGCGACGCCGGCTGAGAAGCATGTTCCTGTCGGCACTCTCCGACATTCGGCATTGATGCTTTTCGGCAGAGCGGACGCACAGCACCTCGGCCCAGCCTTGAGGCGCACGGCCCGCCCTGCGCGTTCCGATAATCCGCTTTGGCAGGGGTAACGATGTCGAACGCCGAGCCGCCGGACTCGTTTCCCAGCGTCGAGCACCCCACCGCCCGTCGGAGCGCCGTCACATGGATCGTCATCGTTGCGATCGCGGCTGCCCTGGCGATCGCCTTCGTACGGTCTACGACGAACGCAAGGAGCGGCAGTGGCTCGTCGACCGCGGAGACGGCGGGCAGCGCGACAGCGAGCGACGTGGCGGCGCACACCGACCCGCCCACCCGAGACCCGTTTCGGTACGAGCTCACATCCTCGGTGCCAGGGTCTCGTCTGGTGCACCTCGACGATCTGCCGAGGACGACACCCTACCGCGGCGATGCCGATGTCCGGGACGGCTATTGCGGCGACACGGTACAGGCGAAGAGCGTCGGCGGCCGCCTGGCCGAGCAGCGCGGATGGCGGATCGCGGAGGAGGTCCGTTTCAAGGGCCTCGACGCCGTGCTTGTCGTGCGAGGCTATGATCCGGGCACATCGGGCCATTGCTTCGCCAAAGACCCGAACATCGCCTTTTTCCGCGGCGACCGACTGATCGGCCTTCTGTACGGGCGAGGAAAGAACGGCATCGGCATGAACACGCTGGAGCTCGTGGGCGGCCATCTGCGGGTATCCGACGACACCATGCCGGTCGGCCAGTTCACGCTGTCCGACACCCACCTCTCGTTCGACGCGGTGGCGGGCAGCGATCCGGTCTGCGGCGGTCGTTTCGAGGTGCCGGCCGTCTTCGGGCAGCGCTATTCCCAGGCCCGCACGATCCTCGCCGAAGCTGGCTGGACCGCCAAGCCGTCCAGCGTGGACGCAGGCGAAGACGCTCGCACGCTCGCCTATCGCACGCGCTTCCCGGATACCGATGCCTGCTCGGGTACCGGCTACGCCTATTGCGCCTTCAGCCTCGTCGGCCCGGATGGCGTCACGAAGCTGGGCATCACGACGCAGGGTGAAGACGCCGATCCGATTGTCGTGGACTACCGCACAGCCTGCGATGGAACGCCCGCCGCGTAAGGAGCCGCATCGCCGGCGAGCTGATGAATGGTTCAGGCGAGCCACTGCCAGCGTGTGGCGAGATGCTGCGCGCGTGGCCGGATTCGTCCCAGCAGACGCCGCATCGGCCGTTCCGACGAAGCTGACGCATTGCCTGTCTTCGAACAGGAAAATGGTGCCCAGAAGAGGACTCGAACCTCCACGACCTTGCGATCGCCAGCACCTGAAGCTGGTGCGTCTACCAATTCCGCCATCTGGGCACGGGGTAGGCCGGCGCCTCTACGGGGCCGCGGCGGGGGTGTCAACAGCCCGCCGCGCGATTTTTCGAAATGGCGCGCTTTTCGCGCGGCGCCCCCTCCCTTGCCCTTCGCGGCGCGGCACGGCATGGGTCGGCGACATGCGAAATTCGGGCGGACCTGAGGCAGGCACGATGAAGAACAAGGTGATCACGCTGGTCGGCGGCGGCGGCTTCGTCGGCCGCTATGTCGCGCAGGCGCTGCTGCGGCAGGGCGCGCGGGTGCGCATCGCGCAGCGCGATCCGCGCCAGGCCTATTTCCTGCGGCCGCAGGGCGGGCTGGGGCAGACCCAGTTCATCGCCGCCGACGTCCGCCGCCCCGACACGATCGCGCGGGCGATGATGGGCGCCGACGCGGTGGTGAACCTGGCCGGCGTGCTGACCGGCGACGTCGAGGGCGTGCAGGCCAAGGGCGCCGGGGCGGTGGCCGAGGCGGCCGCGGCCGCCGGGGTCGAGGCGCTGGTCCACGTGTCGGCGATCGGCGCGGACGCGAACGGCGAGACCGCCTATGCCCGCGCCAAGGGTGAGGGCGAGGCCGCGGTGCGCCGCCACTTCCCTCAGGCGACGATCCTGCGCCCGTCACTGATCTTCGGCCGCGAGGACCAGTTCGCCAACCGCTTCGCCCGGATGGTCGAGAAGTTGCCGGTGGTGCCGGTGATCGCACCCAAGACCCGCTTCCAGCCGGTCTATGTCGGCGATGTCGCCGCCGCCGCGGTGGCGGCCCTCGACGATCCCGAACGCTTCGGCGGCCGCACCTTCGAACTGGGCGGCCCCGACGTGCTGTCGATGGCCGAGCTGATCCAGCAGGTCGCGACGCTGCTCGACCGCAAGATCCGCACCGTCGAGCTCGGCGCCGGCACCGCCGGGCTGCTCGCGGCGCTGCCGGGTACGCCGATCACCCGCGACCAGCTGCGCATGCTCGGCCGCGACAACGTCGTGTCGTCGGATGCGGAGGGGCTCGCCGCGCTCGGCATCGCGCCGACGCCGTTCGAGAGCGTCGCGCCCCGCTGGCTGGTGCAGTATCGCCGCAACGGCCGCTTCTCGCGCCACGCGCACACCGCCTGAGGGCGTCCGGACGGGAATTTCATGAGCGACCTTCTGACCATCCTCCTCCTCGGCATCGTCGAGGGGGTGACCGAGTTCCTGCCCGTCTCCTCGACCGGCCACCTGATCCTCGCCGGCGCGCTGCTCGGCTTCAAGAGCGAGGCGTCGGGCACGTTCGAGATCGTGATCCAGCTGGGCGCGATCCTGTCGGTGATCGTGCTCTACTGGCGGCGCTTCTGGGACGTGTTCGCAGGCCTTGGCCGCCGCGATCCGCGCGCGATCGCCTTCACCCGCAACGTGGCGCTCGCCTTCCTGCCCTCGGCGGTGATCGGCCTGATCGTCTACAAGGCGGTCAAGGCGATGCTCGAAAGCCCGATGATCGTCGCGGTCGCGCTGGTGGTCGGCGGCATCGCGATCCTGGTGATCGAGCGGCTGGTCCGCGCCCCCACCGTCACCACGGTCGAGCAGATGAGCTGGAAGACGGCGCTCGGCATCGGCGTGCTCCAGTGCCTGGCGATGATCCCCGGCGTCAGCCGTTCGGGCGCCACGATCATGGGCGCACTGGGTCTGGGCGTCGATCGCAAGACCGCCGCGGAATTCAGCTTCTTCCTTGCGGTGCCGACGATGCTCGCTGCCTCGGCCTACGATCTCTACAAGAACGCCGAGGGGATCGGCAGCGACGGCTGGCTGGCGATCGCGATCGGCTTCGTCGTGTCATTCGTTGTCGCGCTGCTGGTGATCCGCTGGTTCCTGGGCATCGTGACGCGCCACGGCTTCACCCCCTTCGCCTGGTATCGCATCGTCGCGGGCGGCATCGCCATCGTCTGGCTTTCGCAGCTTTAGGACCGAACCGGCCCCTTGATCTGAGACAATCAAGCTCAAGCCGATTGCCCGGCAACGGCCGCGCTACAACAAGGACAGCAATCCTGACATAAAGCAGTTTTATTGCGTGACTTGCCGCCGCCGCTGTGCTTTTCGCACCGGCGGAGGATGTCATGGCTGCTGACCAGATGCTGAAGTTCGTTGCGCGACCCCAGGCCTACCCGCCAAAACGCGATGCCGAGCTGCGGGCCGAGGACTTTCGCGAGATCGCGGATCGCTACGCAACGCCCGAGGCGCAGGACCAGGCCGGGCGCTGTTCGCAATGCGGTGTGCCCTATTGCTCGGTGCACTGCCCGCTCCACAACCACATCCCGGACTGGCTGCGCCTCACCGCCGAAGGTCGGCTGCGCGAGGCGTACGAGCTGTCCAACGCGACCTCGGCCATGCCGGAGATCTGCGGCCGCATCTGCCCGCAGGACCGGCTGTGCGAGGGCAATTGCGTGATCGAATTCTCCGGCCACGGCGCGGTGACGATCGGCGCGGTCGAGAAGTACATCACCGACACCGCCTGGGAGGAAGGCTGGGTCGAGCCGGTCCAGGTCGGCCCCGAACGCGGCCAGTCGATCGGCATCATCGGCGCAGGTCCCGCGGGATTGTCGGCGGCCGACTGGCTGCGCACCGCCGGTTACGAGGTGCACGTCTACGACCGCTACGATCGCGCCGGCGGGCTACTGACCTACGGCATTCCCGGCTTCAAGCTGGAGAAGCACGTCGTCACCCGCCGCGTCGAACGGCTGAAGGACGCCGGCATCGTCTTCCACGAAGGCTTCGAGGTCGGCCGCGAGGCGACGCTGGAGGCGCTACGCACCCGCCACGACGCGCTGCTCGTCGCGACCGGGGTCTACAAGCCGCGCGCGATCAAGGCGCCGGGCGTCGCGGCCGAGGGCGTGATCGACGCGCTCGACTATCTCACCGCCTCCAACCGCAAGAGCTTCGGCGACGCGGTGCCCGCCTTCGACGGCGGCGCGCTCAATGCCGAGGGCAAGAAGGTGGTGGTGATCGGCGGTGGCGACACGGCGATGGACTGCGTGCGCACCGCGCTCCGCCAGGGCGCGACGTCGGTGAAGTGCCTCTACCGCCGCGACCGCGCCAACATGCCGGGCTCGCAGCGCGAGGTCGCCAACGCCGAGGAGGAAGGCGCCGAGTTCGTCTGGCTCTCCACCCCCGCCGCGTTCGAGGGTGAGGGGCAAGTCACCGCGGTGCGCGCCACCGGCATGCGGCTGGGCGCGCCCGACGCCAGCGGCCGCCGCGCGCCCGAGGCCGATCCCGGCAGCGACTTCGTGCTGGAGGCCGATCTGGTCATCAAGGCGCTGGGCTTCGATGCCGAGGACCTGCCGACGCTGTTCGAGGCGCCCGAGCTCGGCGTCACCCGCTGGGGCACGGTCCGCGTCGACGGCAAGTCGATGATGACCAGCCTGGACGGCGTGTTCGCCGCCGGCGACATCGTGCGGGGCGCGAGCCTCGTCGTCTGGGCGATCCGCGACGGCCGCGACGTGTCCGAGCATATCCACCGCTACCTCCGCGACAAGGCGAAGGCCGCGAAGGCGGGCAGCGCGCCGGTGCCCGAGCGCCAGGCCACGAGAGTGGCGGCATGATCCGCGCACTCTACCTGGCGGGGGCGCTGATCGCCGCGCCGGTGGCGACCGCGCAGACCGCGGCGCCGCCCGCCGCTGCACCGGCTGCAGTCGACCCTGCGCAGCTCGCCGCCGCCGAGCGGACGGTTGCGCTGCTCGTCCCGCAGGGCGTCTACGCCAAGATGATGCGCGAGCAATATCCGCGCGTGATGGAGGCGATGCTGGCCAGCATGGGCGGCATCTCCGCGGCGGACGCCGGCGGGACCGAGCCCGGCAGCATCCTCGATGCCGCCCGTGCCCAGGATCCCGCGTTCGACGAGCGCATGCGGATCATGACGCGGGTGATGGGCGAGGAGTTCGCGCCGGTGATGGCCCAGGTCGAGCCGCAGGTGCGCGCCGGCCTCGCCGCCGCGTTCGCGCGACGCTTCACCGTCGCGCAGCTCGCCGACATGAACGCCTTCTTCACGACGCCCTCGGGCAAGGCGTTCGCGGACAATTTCCTGTCGCTGTTCGCCGATCCCGACATGATCCGCGAGATGTCCAAGGCCACGCCGCTGCTGATGCAGGCGATGCCGAAGATCGTCCAGAAGGTGGAAGCCGCGACCGCCCACCTGCCCCCGCCGCCCAAGCCCGAAAGCGACGACTGATGCCCACGCTCGACTCCGCCACCCTGGACGCCGCCACCCTGGACGCCGAACGCCTCCGCCTCGCCCGCGAGGGCATGTACCGGCCCGAGTTCGAAAGCGACGCGTGCGGCGTCGGCCTGGTCGCCGCCACCGACGGCGCGAGCTCGCGCCGCGTCGTCCAGTCGGCAATCGATGCCCTGCGCGCGGTGTGGCACCGCGGTGCGGTCGACGCCGACGGCAAGACCGGCGACGGCGCCGGGCTCCACATCGACCTCCCCGCCCGCTTCTTCGAGGATGCGGTGGCGGCCGCCGGCCACCGCATGCGGCCGAACCGGCTGGCGGTGGGCATGATCTTCCTGCCGCGCACCGATCTGGGCGCACAGGAGACCTGCCGCACCATCGTCGAGAGCGAGATCATCGACGCGGGCTACACCATCTACGGCTGGCGCCAGGTGCCGGTGGACGTGTCGGTGATCGGCATGAAGGCGCAGGCGACGCGGCCGGAGATCGAGCAGATCATGATCGCC
This sequence comes from Sphingomonas mangrovi, assembly GCF_047975845.1. Lineage (NCBI taxonomy): Bacteria > Pseudomonadati > Pseudomonadota > Alphaproteobacteria > Sphingomonadales > Sphingomonadaceae > Sphingomonas > Sphingomonas mangrovi. The sequence continues at coordinate 52,505 of NZ_JBIUCZ010000020.1, forward strand.
GGGCCGATGCCCGACACCGTCGACGCCGCCGAGTTCGAAAAGAACCTCTATCTCGTTCGCCGCCGGATCGAGAAGCGCGTGATCGCCGCGCAGATCAGCGGCTTCTACATCTGCTCGCTGTCGTGCCGCTCGATCATCTACAAGGGGCTATTCCTCGCGGAATCGCTGTCGGACTTCTACCCGGACCTGAAGGACGACCGCTTCGAGAGCCGCGTCGCGATCTTCCACCAGCGCTATTCGACCAACACCTTCCCGCAATGGTGGCTGGCGCAGCCGTTCCGCTGCCTTGCCCACAATGGCGAGGTGAACACGATCCGCGGCAACAAGAACTGGATGCTCAGCCACGAGATCAAGATGGCGAGCCTGGCGTTCGGCGAACGGTCGGAGGACATCAAGCCGGTGATCCCGGCCGGCGCCTCCGACACCGCCGCGCTGGACGCCGTGTTCGAGGCGATCTGCCGCTCCGGCCGCGATGCGCCGACCGCCAAGCTGATGCTGGTGCCCGAGGCATGGCAGGAGAACGAGGACCTGCCCGACAGCCACCTCGCCATGTACGAATATCTCGCCTCGGTGATGGAGCCGTGGGACGGGCCGGCGGCGCTGGCGATGACCGACGGCCGCTGGGCGGTCGCGGGCATGGACCGCAACGCGCTGCGCCCGCTGCGCTACACCCAGACCAGCGACGGCCTGCTGATCGTCGGATCGGAAGCCGGCATGGTCGTGGTGCCGGAGGCGACGGTGCTCGCCAAGGGGCGGCTCGGGCCGGGCCAGATGATCGCCGTCGACCTGGACGAAGGCCGGGTGTTCGACGATCGCACGATCAAGGACCAGCTCGCGGCCGAGGCCGACTATCCGGCGATGATCCAGGAATTTCTGACCGTCGACGATCTCGCGCCCGTCGCCGGCCAGCAGCTGCCGCGCTACGCCCGCGCCGAACTCGCGCGGCGCCAGGTCGCCGCCGGCCAGACGCTGGAGGACATGGAGCTGATCCTCTCGCCGATGGTCGAGGGGGGCAAGGAAGCGATCGGCTCGATGGGCGACGACACGCCGCTTGCCGTCATCTCGGACAAGCCGCGCCTCGTCAGCCAGTTCTTCCGCCAGAACTTCAGCCAGGTGACCAACCCGCCGATCGATCCCTTGCGCGAGCGGCAGGTGATGTCGCTGCGCACCCGCTTCGGCAATCTCGCCAATATCCTCGACACCAACGGCTCCGCCAATGCGGTGCTGGTGCTCGAAAGCCCGGTGCTGACCAGCGAGGAATGGCTGCGGCTCAAGACGCATTTCGGCGCGCAGGCGGCGGAGATCGACTGCACCTTCGAGACCGGCGACGACCATGAGGTGCTGCGCGCCGCGATCCAGCGCATCCGGCAGGAGGCCGAGCAGGCGGTGCGCGAGGGGCGCAGCGAGCTGTTCCTGACCGACGAGCATGTCGGGCCCGATCGGATCGCCATCCCCGGCGTGCTCGCCGCGGCCGCGGTCCACACCCACCTCGTGCGCCGGGGCCTGCGCTCCTACGCCTCGGTCAACGTGCGCACCGGCGAGTGCCTCGACACCCATTATTATGCGGTGCTGATCGGTGTCGGCGCGACGACGGTGAACGCCTATCTGGCCGAAGCCGCGATCGCCGACCGGCAGGGCCGCGGGCTGTTCGGCGAGATGACCCTCGACCAGTGCCTCGCCCAGCACCGCCATGCGGTGAACGAGGGGCTGCTCAAGATCCTGTCGAAGATGGGGATCGCGGTAATCTCCTCCTATCGCGGCGGCTATAATTTCGAGGCGGTCGGGCTCAGCCGCGCGCTGGTCAACGACCTGTTCCCCGGCATGCCCGCCAAGATCTCGGGCGAGGGATATCACTCGCTCCACTACAGCGCGGTGCTCAAGCACCAGGCGGCGTTCGACCGCGGCATCACCACGCTGCCGATCGGCGGCTTCTACCGCCAGCGCGACGGCGGCGAGACCCACGCCTATTCGGCGCAGCTGATGCACCTGCTGCAGTCGGCGGTGTCGCGCGACAGCTATTCGACCTATCTGCAGTTCGCCCGCGGCGTGCGCGACCTGCCGCCGGTCTATCTGCGCGACCTGCTCGAATTCAACTATCCCGACGAAGGGGTGGCGATCGAGCGGGTCGAGGCGATCACCGAGATCCGCAAGCGCTTCGTCACCCCGGGCATGTCGCTGGGCGCGCTGTCGCCGGAAGCGCACGAGACGCTGGCGATCGCGATGAACCGCATCGGCGCTAAGGCGGTGTCGGGCGAAGGCGGCGAGGACAAGGCGCGCTACACGCCCTACGAGAACGGCGACAACGCCAACTCGACGATCAAGCAGATCGCGTCGGGCCGCTTCGGCGTGACGGCGGAATATCTCAACGCCTGCGACGAGATCGAGATCAAGGTCGCCCAGGGCGCCAAGCCCGGCGAGGGCGGCCAGCTGCCCGGCTTCAAGGTGACCGAGTTCATCGCCAAGCTGCGCCACGCGACACCGGGCGTGACGCTGATCTCGCCGCCGCCGCACCACGACATCTATTCGATCGAGGATCTCGCGCAGCTCATCTACGACTGCAAGCAGATCAACCCGCGCGCGCGTGTCTGCGTGAAGCTGGTGTCGTCGGCCGGCATCGGCACGGTCGCGGCCGGCGTCGCCAAGGCGCATGCCGACGTGATCCTGGTCTCCGGCCATGTCGGCGGCACCGGCGCCTCGCCGCAGACCAGCATCAAATACGCCGGCACGCCTTGGGAAATGGGGCTCAGCGAGGTCAACCAGACGCTGACCCTCAACGGCCTGCGCGGGCGCGTCACGCTGCGCACCGACGGCGGGCTCAAGACCGGGCGCGACATCGTCATCGCCGCGATCCTGGGCGCCGAGGAGTTCGGCATCGGCACGCTGAGCCTGGTGGCGATGGGCTGCATCATGGTGCGCCAGTGCCATTCGAACACCTGCCCGGTGGGCGTGTGCACCCAGGACGCGGCGCTGCGGCAGAAGTTCGTCGGCACGCCCGAGAAGGTCATCAACCTGATGACCTTCATCGCCGAGGAAGTGCGCGAGATCCTGGCGCGGCTGGGCTTCCGCAGCCTGGACGAGGTGATCGGCCGCACCGAGCTGCTCCGCCAGGTCAGCCGCGGCGCCGAGCATCTCGACGACCTCGACCTCAATCCCGTCCTCGCCAAGGTCGATGCGGACGAGAGCCAGCGGCGCTTCTCGCTCAACACCTTCCGCAACGAGGTGCCTGACAGCCTCGACGCGCAGATGATCAAGGACGCGGCGGCGGTCTTCTCGCGCGGCGAGAAGATGCAGCTGACCTATTCGGTGCGCAACACGCACCGCGCGGTCGGCACGCGGCTGTCGAGCGAGATCACCCGCACCTTCGGCATGTCCAAGCTCGCCGACGGACACGTCCACATCCGGCTGCGCGGCACCGCCGGCCAGTCGCTGGGCGCGTTCCTGTGCAAGGGCATCACGCTGGAGGTGTTCGGCGACGCCAACGACTATGTCGGCAAGGGGCTGTCGGGCGGCCGCATCGTCGTGCGGCCGATGGTCAGCTCGCCGCTGGTCAGCCACCGCAACACCATCGTCGGCAACACCGTCCTCTATGGCGCCACCTCCGGCCAGCTGTTCGCAGCGGGGCAGGCGGGCGAGCGCTTCGCGGTGCGCAACTCGGGCGCGACCGTGGTTGTCGAAGGCTGCGGCGCCAACGGCTGCGAATATATGACCGGCGGCATCGCGGTGGTGCTGGGCGACACCGGCACCAACTTCGGCGCGGGCATGACCGGCGGCATGGCGTTCGTCTACGACGCCGAGGACCGCTTCCCCCGCCACGCCAATCCCGAGAGCATCGTCTGGCAGCGGATCGACTCGGCGCACTGGGAGTCGGTGGTCCGCGACCTCGTCGCCGAGCACCACAAGGCGACCGACAGCCGCTGGTCGGGCGAACTGCTCGAGGACTGGGACCGCACCCGGGAGCGGCTGTGGCAGGTGGTGCCCAAGGAGATGCTCACCCGCCTCCCCCACCCGCTGTCCGACACGCCGGCGGACGCGCCTGCGGAAGAGATGGTCGCGGCGGAATAAAGAGCGTTGCCCTCCCGGTCAGTTCCGGGAGGGCAATCCCTGCTTCCGGTTGCGCACCGCCAGCCAGCCGAACGCGGCGTAGACGGCGAGCGCCGGCCAGCCGCCGTCGGTCACGAACAGATAGGCGACGCCGATCGCCGCGCTCCCTCCGAGCAGCCCCAGCATCCAGCGCGGCGGGAAGTCGCGCGCGAGCAGCGCCGCACCGGCGACGGTCGCCAGGAGCGCGTTGATCCCCAGCCACAGATAGGAGGCGGTGCGGCCGATCGATCCGGCGAACGGCAGCTTGACCGTCGCATAGCCGGTCATCGCGTTGGGAAAGGTGTCGGCGGCCAAGTGCAGCCCGACGCCGAGCGCGAGGCCCGCCGCCGCCGCCCGCCAGCGCGGCACCAGCAGCAGCAGCGCCGGGAGCAGCGGCCCGTGGGTCAGGATGCTGCGGTGGACCAGCCCCAGCGACAGATCGAGGTCGGGCAGCGTCGTGCCGGCCACGCACGCGAGCAGCACCGCCGCGCCCCGCGCACGCCGGTCCGGCGACAGCTCCGCCAGCAGGATCGCGCCCGCCAGCCACAGCAGCGCGGTCATTCGCTCCGTTTAAGCATCAAGCCCCTTCCGCCGAACCCCCGCGCCGCTTAACAGCAAAGCCATGTGGCAGCTCCTGCAATTTCCGTTGTGTCCCTTCTCGCGCAAGGTCCGCCTGCTGCTGTCGGAAAAGGGCGTCGGCTACGAGCCGGTGCGTGAGTCCCCCTGGGCGCGCCGCGACGAGTTCCTCGACATCAACCCCGCCGGCCAGACGCCGGTGATGGTCGACCTGGAGCGCGGCGTCACGCTGATCGATTCGATGGCGATCTGCGAGTTCTTCGAGGAGACGGTCGACAAGGCGGCGATGCTCAACGGCACCGCCGCCGACCGGGCGGAAATCCGCCGGCTGGTGACCTGGTTCGACACCCAGTTCTTCCGCGAGATCACCGGGCCGCTGCTGCTCGAGCGCATGGAGAAGCGCATCGTCCACCGCCTGCCGCCCGACACGCGCGCGCTGCGCGACGCGATGAAGGCGGCGGTCGAGCATCTCGACTATATCGACTATCTGCTCGATCACCGCGCCTGGCTGGGCGGTGCGACGATGAGCCTCGCCGATCTGGCGGCGGCGGCGCAGATCTCGGTCGCCGACTATCTCGGCGGGATCGACTGGAAGACGCACACCTCGGCCAAGCGCTGGTACGTGGGCATGAAGAGCCGCCCGAGCTTCCGCCCGCTCCTCGCCGAGCGGATGGAAGGCGTCGCGCCCCCGCCCGACTACGAGAAGCTCGACCTCTAACCCGCGTCGGAACCTCGGCCGCGGCCTCCCGTTCTCCGGCTAACCCCCAGAGACGAGGAGCCTTTCGCGATGTCCACGGTCGAACCGATGATCCACGAGGATGCGCTGCCCGGCCATGAGAGCCGGATGGACGACAAGCCCGAATGGCAGCCGCGCTATCCCGGGTCGGGCCGGCTGAAGGGCAAGGTCGCGCTGGTCACCGGCGCCGACAGCGGCATCGGCCGCGCGGTCGCCGCGCTCTATGCGCGCGAGGGCGCCGACGTCGCGATCCTCTATCTGTGCGAGCACGACGACGCCGAGAAGACCGCCGAGATCGTCCGCGGCGAGGGCCGGCGCGCGCTCACCATCGCCGGCGACGTCGGCGACAAGGCGTTCTGCGACGACGCCATCGCCAAGGTGATCGCCGAATTCGGCAAGCTCGACGTGCTGGTCAACAACGCCGGCGAGCAGCATGCCGACAAGGAGATCACCGACATCACCGAGGCACAGCTGCGCCGCACCTTCCAGACCAACATCTTCGGGATGTTCTTCCTGGTGCAGGCGGCGATGCCGCACCTGAAATCGGGCGCGGCGATCGTCAACTGCACCTCGATCACCATGTACCAGGGGTCGAAGGAACTGCTCGACTATTCCTCGACCAAGGGGGCGATCACCGCCTTCACCCGCAGCCTCTCGGAGAATCTCATCGAGAAGGGCATCCGCGTGAACGCCGTCGCGCCGGGACCGATCTGGACCCCGCTCAACCCCTCGGGCGGGGCGACGCCGGAGAAGCTCGCGACCTTCGGCGAGACCACGCCGATGGGCCGCCGCGGCGAACCCAACGAGGTCGCACCCTCGTTCCTGTTCCTCGCCTGCGAGGATTCGAGCTACATGTCGGGCCAAGTGCTCCACCCGAACGGCGGCACCGTCGTCAACGGCTAAGCCCGGCGGTTCTCGTGCTCCCGCGAAAGCGGGAGCCCAGGGCCCCGCACGCTACGGTAGCACGGCTTGGCCCTGGGTCCCCGCCTGCGCGGGGACACGCCGGGTTCAAGCGGGCGACGGTACCGCGCTGCCCACCGGACCGATGTCGGCCGGTTCGTCGCGCGAATAGGTGCCGACGAGCAGCCCGGCGGCGAGCACGCGGCCGGCCATCGCCTCCACCACCGCGCTGCGCCCCGGCGTCGGATCGAGGTCTTCACCCGGTCCCAGGGCGAACAGCTGGAAGACGTAGCGGTGTTCGCCGTGGCCGCTCGGCGGATCGGGCGGCAGCCAGCCCTCGCGCAGATAGCTGTTGCGGCCCACGTCGGTCCCGTCGGGCGTCCCGTCGCCATCCGCGCGGATGGCCCCCTCGCCCAGCTGGTCGGTGGCCGGCGGCATTCCCCAGACGATGGCATGAACCAGCGGCTGCGCGGCGGGGGCATCGGGATCCTCGACCACCAGCGCGAGCGTGTCGGTGCCCGCCGGCACGCCCGTCCAGTAGAGCGGCGGCGACACGCCCGTGCCGTCGGCGGTGAAGCGCTCGGGCAGGCGCGCGCCGTCGGCGAAGGCGGGGCTCGACAGGGTCAGCGCCTCGAACTGGCCCAGCGTCTCGTCGACGATGGTGAGCTTGCTCGCACCCGCGCGAACGTCGTGGAGGATCGCGCCCAGCCAGCGCGGCAGATGTTCCAGCATCTCGACTCCTTGCTTGTTCCCCACCTTCAACCGACCAGCGCCCGCTTGGCTCCCGCTGCAACCCGGACATGCCGATGTTCGTTACACCGACAGAACAAGCGACGGGGCGGAAGTCATGGCCAGCTATCCCGACGGACTGGGGGAAGTGCATGCCGCACGGCGCGGCCGGCTCCACCGCCACGCGAGTCTCGTCTCGCTGATCGTCCTGGGCGCGCTGATGGCGCTGGCGCTGTCCGGGCTGCTCGCCGGCGGCCGTGCGCACACCACGCTCGCCGCCGCGCCCGGGGCGACGCTGGGCGTGTCCGCGCCGAGCATCCTGCGCAACGGCGAGTTCTTCGAGATGCGCGTCGCGGTGGAGGCCAAGGTGCCGATCGCGGACGCGACCCTCGCCATCCCGCCCGAACTGTGGCGCGACATGACGATCAATTCGCAGGTCCCGGCCGCGAGCGAGGAGGCGTTCGAGGACGGTGCCTTCGCCTTCCACTACGGCCCCCTCAAGCCGGGCGAGCGGCTGGAGATCAAGATCGACGGGCAGATCAACCCGCCGCTGACGCTCGGCACCCGCGGCTTCGTGCGGCTACAGGACGGCGACCGCGCGATCGTCACCGCCCCCGTTGCGATCGGAGTGCTTCCCTGATGGATATCGTGCTGCGCGCCACCGCGATGTTCGCGATCGTGTTCCTGCTGCTGCGCCTGCTCGGCAAGCGCGAGCTGGGGCAGATGACACCGTTCGAGTTCGTGACGCTGGTGGTGATCGGCGACCTGATCCAGCAGGGGATCACCCACAACGACTTCAGCCTCACCGGCGCGACGCTGGCGATCTGCACCTTCGCCTTCTGGAGCGTGGTGCTCGGCTGGCTGGTCTATCTCGTGCCTTGGCTCAAGCCGGCGCTGGAGGGCACGCCGCGCATCATCATCCGCGACGGCGAACTGCTGGAGGACAACCTCCGGCGCGACCGGATGACTCGCGCCGAGGTGGAGTCGGAGATGCGGCTGGCGGGGATCGCCACGATCCGCGACGTCGCCTGGGCCATTCTGGAGCCGCAGGGCAAGATCAGCTTCATCCGGTGCGACGACGCCTCGTCGCGGCAGACCGACGACGACAAGCGCGGCTGATCGGTCAGGCGAAGGCGAACGGCGTGCCGGCGACGACGATCAGCGTCGCGGTGGCGGCGAAGGCGGCGAGCGCGATGCGGAACTGGCGCATGGCAGATCTCCTGCGGGGCCGGTCAGGCGAGCGGAACGACCGAGGCGGCGGCACTGATCGTCAGCGAGGCGAAGGCGATCGCGGCGACGAACGAGGCGAGGCTGAGCTGCAGCGTGTGGAGCCGGGTCGACATGGTGGAAACTCCCTGATCCTCGGCCCGCCAGACCATCCGGCGGCCGATGCCAGAAGCTTTGCAGGGCTCGTGCCAGTTTCCTAAGTCGTTGGAATCGCGACGTACGACACCGCCGCGCTGATCCACTTGGTAAAATCCACCAAGCCGAACCGGTCCTCTACGCCATCCTTCGGCGTCAGGCGCACACCACGCTGTTCCGCCCCTGGGTTTTGGCGAGGTAGAGGCACGAGTCCGCGCGCCAATAGACCGCCTCCAGGCCCTCGCCCGGCTCCGCCTGGACCAGCCCGGCGGAGATGGTGATCTGGCGAAGCGACATGCCGCCGTGGCTGCCAAGCTCGAAGCGGTTGGCGGCGATCCGCTCGCGCGCCGCCTCGACGGTGGCGAAGGCGGCGTCCAGATTGGTGCCGGTAAACAGCACCGCGAACTCTTCGCCCCCATAGCGTGCGACGAGATGCTCGCCGAACGCCGCCTGCAGCGACGCGGCGATCCCCTTGAGCACGCTATCGCCGACGCCGTGGCCGAAGCGATCGTTGATCGCCTTGAAGTGGTCGACGTCGCAGATCGCCATCACCCGCGTGGTGCCGGCGGCGCGCTCGAACGCCTCGGCGAAGGCGCGACGGTTGGCGAGGCCGGTCAACGGATCGCAGCGCGCATCGGCCTGCGCCGCGCCGAGTGCGCCGCGCAGCTCGCCCGCCTCCTGCCGCGCCTGCTCGAGCCGCCATTCGGCATGGTAGAGCCGCTCGAGCATCGCCGCCGCGATCGCCGCCGGCGCTTCGAACAGCGCCGGGCCGCCGGCCTCGCCGCCGTGGATCGCCGCGGCGGTCGCGGTGGCGAGGTCGCGCCCCAGCCCCTGCGTCTCGGCCAGCATCGTGCGGACGGTGACCTCGAACTCCTCGATCTGCATGCGGGTGCGCGCCATCAGCCCGTCGGCCTGCGCATGCAGCGTCTCCAGCGGCCATGCGGAAAGCGCGCCGAGCTGCACCTCGCGCCGCATCAGCGATTCGACGTCCGAGGGTGCCAGCCGCACCCCGCGATCGACCAGCGCGCGCACCGCCTGGGCGAGCGCCCCATGCGGTTCGCTCAGCACGCGATAGGCGAAGTCGTAGTTGGCAGGGGTCGGATCGAGCCGCTGATCGGCCAGGAAGGCGCCGATCCGATCGAACAGCGCGCGCGACTCGGACGCCGCGTCCGGCACAGCCGCCGCGTCGCCGCTCCAGGTCTTCGACCGCGCTCGTTGATCTCCCGTCACGATGGCGTGCCCCTCCCGCACCTGCGTTGACGTAACCGTCAAACGCGCGAAAAGCGATGGTGATTCGCTAGGGGTGCGCGGCGTGGTCCTTGTGCCACGCCTGGACCGCGGCGAGCGTGCGCTGGACGTGCTCGATCGGGCTGGCATCGTCGTGCGCGTAGAGGATGCGTCCGTCGGGGGCGATCACGTAGCTCGTCCGGCTGGTCGCGGCGCGACCGGCGATCTGCCGGCCCAGCGCCACGTCGTAGCCGCGGATCACGCGCGACGTGGCGCTCGCCACCGCGAACTTGCCCGCGCAATGCTGGGTGGAGAAGCGCTCCAGCCGGTCGATCGGATCGGCGGACATGCCGATCACCGTCGCACCCGCGGCGCGGAACGCGTCGACCGATTCGGCGAAGGCGCGCGCCTCGGCATTGCAGCCGCCGGTGAAGGCGGCCGGGAAGAAATAGAGCACCACCGGCCCCTTGCGCAGTTGCGAGCGCAGGTGGAGCGTGAACGGTTTTCCGGCGATCGCCCCCTTGGCGACGAAGTCGGGCGCCTTGGCACCGGGCGCGAGCGCGGCCTGCGCCGGCGCGGCGAACGGCAGCAACAAGGTGGCGACGAGCAGTATCGAACGCATCGGCGAACTCCCGTAGCGAATGGGATAGCCTAGCGACCCAGGATGGCCGCGTCACGCGGCTTCGTGGTTGGCGCCCGCGCGTGCCGCCGCTAGGGTCGGAAAATGCCTGTTTCCCAGACCGATATCGACCTCGCCCTGCGCCTCGCGGATGCCGCCGGCGCCGCGATCCGCCCCCGCTTCCGCGCCGAATACGGGCTGGAGACCAAGGAGGACGCCTCCCCCGTCACCCTGGCCGACAAGGAGGCCGAAGCGGCGATGCGCCGGCTGCTCGTCGCCGAGCGGCCGAAGGACGGCATCCTGGGCGAGGAAGAGGGCGAGCGGCCGGGCACCAGCGGCCGCCAGTGGGTGCTCGACCCGATCGACGGCACCCGCGCGTTCATCGCCGGGCGGCCGATCTTCGGCACGCTGATCGCGCTGGTCGAGGACGGCTGGCCCGTGCTCGGCATCATCGACCAGCCGATCCTGCGCGAGCGCTGGCTGGGCGTGGTCGGCCGCCCGACGACGCTCAACGGCCAGGAAGTGCGCACCCGCCGCTGCCGCGACCTGGCGGACGCGCTGCTCGCCACCACCTCTCCCGCGCTGTTCACCGACGACCAGCTGCACGCCTTCGAGCATGTCGACGCGGCGGTGCGCAGCACGGTGCTGGGCGGCGACTGCTACAACTATGCCTGCCTGGCGTCGGGACACCTCGACGTGGTGATCGAGGCGGAGCTGAAGCTCCACGACTTCGCCGCGCTGGTGCCGGTGGTCGAGGGTGCGGGCGGGCGCATGTGCGACTGGGCCGGCGACCCGCTCCACGCCGGCAGCATCGGCGAGGTCATCGCCGCGGGCGATCCCGCGCGGATCGACGATCTTCTGGACGCACTCGCCTGCCGCGGGGGGCTTTGAAGGGAGGCGCCCCCCTCCCCGTCATGCTGACGAAGAAAGCCCCACCGTCATGCCAGCGAAGGCTGGCATCTCTCGCGGCAAGAGCGCGCGCCTAGCCGCAGGAGACCTCAGCCTTCGCGGGACCTTTGCATAAAGCTGGGGATGTGATTCTCTTCGCTGGGTATCGGAGAGATGAGATGCGCAAGCAGACGAGGCCGGCGTCCTTTGCGGACCTGTTGG